>JAEYOT010000044.1 GCA_023411445.1 Pseudomonadota bacterium | reverse complement strand
AGCCAGCTCCGGCAGGAGCTGGCCGAGCTGCTCGCGGCAAGCGGCCGCGAGCGCAGAGCCGCGGCTATGCCAGGAGGGGATCGGTAGCTCGACCAAGAGCACTCGCGCGCCGTCGGCTACCAGCGCTGACACCGTGCGGCGGAGCGCCTGGAGCTGCGCCGAGTCCACGCGCGTGGCAGAGCCCGTGTAGCGCTGCCAGAATTCCAGGTACGCGCGCTGCTCCTCGATCGAGATCACGCGCGCGTTGCGCTCGGCGTCGCTGAGCGGAGTGGCTTTGCCGCGCAGCCGGCGCCTGGCTTCGGCGGTCGCGCCGCGGGCCAGCTCGTCCAGCACCAGCGTGGGGTGGATGAGCGTCACGCCGACGCTCAACAAGCCCGCCGGCAAGACCGCGACTGGGCCGGACTCACCGCGGCGGTAGAAGCCGTAGCGGTAGCGCTCGATGTCGATGTCGGTATCGCCGGGCACGCGCCCGGGCTGCTGCCAGCGGGCGCTATCCGACGCGAACAGCCCGTACCACAACCCGATCACGAAGACGCTGCGGCGGAGCGCTGCGGGGCTCTGGACCTCACGCGCAAGCTCCGTGATCTGCTCGACTTGCGTCATGTTCGAGCCGCCGACGGCGAGGTTGTGTACGGTGGCGCGCGGCAAGAGCGGGGCGAGCTCGGCTTGCTTGAGACCCGCCATCGGGTTGGAGGCGCCGACGACGATGACCTTGTCCTCTTCCTTGGCCAGCCGTGCGCGCGCCAAGAAGACGTACTTGGGCTCGGTGGAGAACAGGGTGCGTGCAGCACGCGCGGTGTCGAGCGGCGCGTCGCTCCCGTCCGGCGGCCTGAGCATCAGGCTGAGCGCGAGCAGGGCGCTGTAGAGGGCGAGCAGCGCGAGCCCCAGCCGCGCGAGCAGCGAGACGACGGGCTTCATCAGAATGCCCTGTAGACGAAGGCCGGAGCCTGGTGGAAGAACGAGCCGACGATGAGCACGAGCAGCACCAGCGCTGCTCGCGACAGGTCACGCAGCACGGCTCGCTCGCGCGCCCGACCGAGCCAATGACCGGCGCGCCCGAGCCGGGCGACGAGCGCGTCGCGCGCGTAGAACCCGACGGCGCCGCCAACGCTGAGCAGCAAATAGCTCGCTGCCCAGCCGCTCGCGCCGAGCGCGCGGCTCAGGGCCGTGAGCTCCGGGAGCTCCACCCACAAGCACGTGAGCGCCAGCGCAAAATAGGCGAAAGTGAGCCCGCGCGAAGCGTACACCGCGAGCGGGCGCTCAGCGAGCTGCTTGTAGCGCCGCTTGCCGAGGCGCTTGCTGGCGAAGATCTGCCAGGCCTTGTTCAAGCTCGCGCCCGCCCCGAGCAACAAGCCGTACACGATGAAGACGGCGGTCGAGCCGTGCCAGATGCCCATCACGAGGAACGTCGCGAAGAAGGCGAGAGAGGCTAGGTACGGCGCGAGGCGCGCCGAGCTGACGCGGGATGCGAGCAGCTTGAGCAGCGGGTTGAACACGTACGTCTTGAACCAGGCGGAGAGCGACATGTGCCAGCGCGACCACAGCTCGAGGAAGCTGCGGGCGGCGAAGGGGCGCTCGAAGTTCTCCGGGAGACGCCAGCCGATCAGACGGCCGACGCCCAGCACGATGTCTACGTAGCCGGAGAAATTGGCGTACAGGTGGCCGGTGTAGAGCGCGCAGCACAGCGCTTGCAGTAGCGCGGCGCGCTGCCACGCCAGGGAGCCACCGGCGCCCGGCAAGCCGACGCGCGCTAGGTCGAAGACATGGCTGAGCGCGGCGGAAACGACTGCGACCTTCACGAAGCCGAGCACGATGCGCGTGAGCGCGGCCTCGGCTTCGGCGCGCTCCAGCCGATGAGGCGCCTGCGTCGCTTGGAAATCCTGATAGCGCTGGATGGGGCCGGCGGTAAAGGTCAGAAAGCTCAGGCAATAGACCGCAAAATCGCGCGCGGGAATGCGCGCCAAGAGCGCTCCCTGGTGCGCGTCGATCAGAAGATGAAGCACGCGGAACAGCACGTAAGAGAGGCCGACCAGGAGGTAGGGCTGCTCCAGCTGGAGCCACTGCGGCACGATGCTGTAGCGCTTGAGCACCAAAAACGTCATGACGATGCTGACCAGCATGAGCGCGGCCAGCAGTCCGGAGCGAAAGCGGCGCGCCAGCTCAATCGCGACGTACGACGCAGCCGTGAAGAGCAGCAGCGGCGCTAATAGCAGCGGGGACTCTACGTGGCTGCCGATGTAGATCGCGCTGGCGAGCAGCACGAGCCACGCGCGAGCTGACGGGGCAGTGAAGGCGTTGCACGCCAGCACTGTCGCGATGACGAGCCCCAAGAAGGAGAGTGAAGTGAAAGCCATGACGGGCTTCGCTCTGCGAGCCGCAGCGCGAAGTGCCAGCGCGTATGCACGCGCCGTGCTGAGAAATGTTTCGGCTCGGAAACGTCGTGGCGAGCGTGCCCGCGAAACTCGCGCGAAGTGCGCCGGTTCGATGGAAGCAGCCGGATGTGGCTCCTCATTCACAGCGGGGGGATGACACTTTGCTTTCCGTTCGACGACGTAAAGTGCCGATGTTTCTGCGCTGATTCGCCGATCGTTGGGCCCAGGTTGAGTCGAAATTCAGCGCGTAGGCGTATTGGTCACGGACGCAATTGCCTACACGGCGTCGCGTTGCGCCCGAGCGCGGCGACGTTCAAACACTGCGGAGAGTGTGGAAACTGGCGGCATCTGCTGCGCAGGCGGACGCGGTGCTGACG
>JAEYOT010000637.1 GCA_023411445.1 Pseudomonadota bacterium | reverse complement strand
GGCCACCACGTTCGATCCGGACTTGCTGAAGATCGTGGAGCTGTCGCGCCACTTGGACTGGATGGCGGGCATCCAGTTCTACTTGAACGAGCGCGTGAACCTGGGCAAGGGGCACATCGTGGCGATGGACTCGGAGTGGGGCTTGACGGCGATCGAGCAGGTCCAGCTCTGGGACGACTTGAAGACGTTCCCGAAAGAGGTCAAAGCCGTCCTGTCCGTGGACATCGCCGCTTGGGACCGGCGTGGGCGCTTCGTCAACAAGGAGGCCTACAACTGCTCGGACGACGAGATTGCGGAGGAGGTGTGGAGGGAGCTGATCGCCGTCCTGAGCAATGACCGCGGCCCCCAGCGCCTGCGCGACTCCATGCTGGTGCGAAGCCACGAGCCTCCAAAGGTGTTCAAGAAGGGCGTCAACTACATGATCGACGACAGCATCGTCGACGTCTGCGATCGGCGAAAGCAGGGTGCGTACGAGCGTGCCCGCAGCGCACGCGCCAGCGCCACACCCGATCGCCCCGACCCGTACGGTGACGCCATGCCGTACATGTGGGGTCCGCGGCTGCGCTTCAACGTGGAGCCGCTGCTCGTCAACCGCATCGGCAGCGACGCGCTGCGTCCGAACGCCAAGACCAAGATCAGCAACATGTTCCTCGCATCGGACTACGTGCGCACCGAGACGGACCTAGCCTGCATGGAGGGCGCCAACGAGGCAGCGCGCCGTGCCGTCAACGCACTACTCGAAGTGTCGGGCTCACCCGAGCAGCCCTGCGAGCTTTGGGATTTTTCCTTACCGAGCAGCTTGCTCGAGCAAGTCACCGGTCTCGCACGCGTGGGCACCGCCGCCCAGGTAGCGGGCGAAGCCTCGCGAGCGGCAGGGAAGGCCGCCAACGCGGCGGTGGATATGGCTACACGCGCCGCCGGCGTGCTGCGCGGATTCTGGGAGAAACGCTGATGAGCGCGACACTCAAGTACATGTTCTCTATCACATCGGAGCTACCCACGCGGCAACTCGGCCGGACTCCGGCTGGTCATCGCTTCGACGTGGAGTATCGCTCGACGTCTGCGGCCAACACCTCCAGCGTTACTACCGACCCGCTGCTGCTGCTGGGACACTGGGGAGTCGAGCTCACGGAGTGGGCCCGACGTGACGACGCGGCGCACCTGAAGACGCTCAAGAAAGCGGCCGAGGAAGACAAAGACAAGGACATCGAGGCCGCGCTGAAGGTCATCGAGGACTACGCGCCCGCTCGTCAGCGCTCTCTCAAGGACCACCCGACCGTGCTTGACCTACTCGTCGGCGACGTGTCCTCGCTGGCCTTGAGCGCAGAAGCCGAGCGGACGCTGGCCTCCAAGGAAAGGGAGGCGCGCAAGGCGCTGCGCGAACAATGCGCGAAGTTCCTGAAGCTCGTGAGCGACGTTTGCGAAAAGAACAGGATCCAAGGCCGGCCGTGGCTGGGCTTGAACGGACACATCTTGTCAGGCGTGGACTGGGCGCTACTGCGGAGTGACGGCGTGATCGAGTTCGATGGCCAGCTAACTCTCACTGACGGTCCGCTGGACGACAAGAAGCGCTTGGGCGTGTTGGTCAATGCGCGCACTTCCGGCGCGGTGGACTTGGTGCGTCCAGGGGATCCGCGGCCGCACTCGATCGACCATGCGTTCGAGCTGTGGCGGACGCCGAGGGACAGCGCGACGGTTCCGCTGGCGCTCGCCTTCAAGTTCGAAGCGGCGCGTGAGCCTGAGCCCTGGGCCTCGAAGAAGTACACCCGTAGCGGCGGACATCAACGCTACGCCGCCCTGAGCCGCGGCCAGTTCGTTGGCTGTGGACGCATCAAGCTCGAGCAGAGCCAAGCGCTGAAGATCACGCTCGACGTGCTGCAGGTGGTCCCGCCGGGGGAGCTGAGCGAGGCAGCGCCACCGCGCGCGGCAGCGGCGGGGCCAGCGCGCGGAGCGGAGGCCATGGTGGCTCGTCTGACTCAGGGCGAACCGCCGATCGATGACGACCAGCGTTCGAGGGAAGAGCCATGACGGACGACTCCCAACTGCGTCAGCACCACCCCCCGCGGCGAAAGATCCGCCACGATCGCACGCTGCTTTACCTGTTCAGCTACGACGTAGAAGTCGAGACCGACCCGCAAACGATCGGGTTCTTTCCGGGTGGCGTGCGCTTCAACATGCTCGCGCGTCGCAACATGTCGCGAGCTTACAACGTCATGCGTGACCGCACGGTGGCCGGCATCGGGGTGCCGGCGATCAGCGGAGCGCTGGATTGGGGCAGCGACTGGATCTACTGGCGAGAGGACGACGTCGAGTTTTCGCAGGTTCGCCTGTCGATCACCACCGACGACGGCGAGCACATCCAGGGCTCGTACCCCGTGATCGCCTACTTGGGTCTCGGCGGGTTCCGCCGGCTCGTCAGCGAGAAGGACAAGGTGGGCAAGGAGGACGCCCCGGTGGAGGGGCGCTTCATCACGACACCTCGCTTCCAAACGGCGAGCCCCATTTACTCCTGGATCAACGAGCTACAGTGCGTCGGCTTCGGCCGGCTGCAGCTGGTGCGGAGCGAGTTCCGTCGCCTGAGCTACGACGTTTACGGTCTCACATGATTCCCGCAACCTTTCCCAACTGGGGCGAGCGCAGCTGGCTCTACGACAAGAGCCTGCAGTACGTCATGTCGCTGGACCTGCTGTACCGGGCCAGTGTCCCGCCCGCTACCGTCGCCGGTACCAGCACGCGGCTTCCGCTAGAAGCGATACCGCCCGATCCCCGCGATCCGCGCGTGGCGACCACTTACTGCACCAGCGGGCCGCTGCTGTTTCGTGGCAACGACCGCATCGAGCGTGAGGTACCGGAGGCTCGGCTCGTTCGTGGTCATGATGGCATCGCGCTGACGCAGGAAGGAGCGGTCGAGCTCGACGGCCGTCTGCTGCTGGAAGTGGACAGCACCGAGCCCATCGCGCTCGCCTACCAAGGGACGCTGACGCTCGAAGGCGGCTCCATGCGGCTGATGACGGAAAAGCCCGACGCGCGCCACCGCTGCTACGAAAAGGCCATCCATGGCACTGCCTTCGTCGCGACGCGACAAGAGGTGGCGGTGCCCAAGTACCGCTGGCTCTCGTACAACCAATTCGTGGGCATTGGGCGCGCCAAGGCGCTGATTCCTCAGGGCGACGCACCCTGGCTCCTCACCCTCAGCTTCGACCTGTACTTGGGCCTTTAGGCGGCCAGCACGCTGCGCTGCATTGGACCGTCGAGCGACGCGCGAGACAGCTCGAGCTCGCTCAAGATCTCCTCGATTCTGCCCTCGAGCACCGGCAAGTCGGCTCCCGGGGGCCGCGCGGCGACCAGCGCGTGGGCCAAGCGAGCCTCCTGGTGAACGAGCTTGAGCTGGCGCGCTCGCTCAAGCCCTTGCCACCACGTCTTCACGGCTGGCTCTCGTTTTCCCCTGAGCCAATCTGCGGTCCCTCGCTCCAGGGCGAACAAGGGCTCAGCGATCGCGAACCGCCGCGTGCCGCGCTTGAGTTGCTGAAGCATGCGACGCGCAGCCTGACGCAGGCGTCCCCGTGTCGGCCCCTGAATGCGAGCATCGTGGCTCAGCTCCAACAAGGCCTGGGTCAAGCGATCGAACGCGTTGATGCTGTGCAGCAGCACCGGTGGATCAGCCAGCGCGAGCGAGGCGGCCTGAAGCGCCACGTCCGGGGCCTCACGCTCGCCCGCTCGCGTCATGGCTAGGGCTCCTAGGCACAGGCCCCACATGCGATCCGGCCTGGCGTCAGTCAGTGCTGCCAGGACTCGCCTGAACTGCTCACGTGCCTCCGACACCTCGCCCGTCAGGATCAGGCATTCCAGTGCTTGATTGTGCGCCCAGCACAGCATCTGCGCGTCGCCCCGCAGGCGCGCCGCGCTCTCCAGCTGCGCGATGTATCGCCGAGCCGACGCGACCTTGCCCGCGAAGATCTCGCTGCCAGCGCGCACCGCGGTGCACTCGTTCAAGCGACGATGAAAGCCGATCAGGTCCGCGATGGCTATGCCGCTGTCGATGAGGTCGATCGCGCGCTGGCTCTCTGCTCTCCCCTGATAAAACACAGCCTGCATGAGGCGCAGCAAGCTCTCGCTAGCCGGATCGGGCATGTCGGCGAGCGCAGCGGTGGCGAGCGCAAAATAGCGCTCCGCTTCCTTGTGCGCTGGGATGATGCCGCACACGGCTCCCGCGTTGATATACGCGATCGCCTGCTCTCGAACCGTGCCCGTCCGCTCTAGGAGGTTGAGCGACGTGATGCAACCGAGCAAGAGCGGCCGAGTCTGCCCTGCGTAGTAGGATGCGCGCTGCAGCCTCTCGAACACCTTACCGGCTTCGACGTATTGCGCGAGCGTGGTGGGATCGCTCACCCGCCCCTTGCCGAAGACCCGTCTGAGGAGCTGCAGAGCTAGCTGCGCTCCCAACTTCACGCTCTGAAAGAAGGCGCTCCGCGGCACCGGGTGGCCGAGTAGCCGAGCAGCCGCCGATAGATGATCGACGCTGGCGTTCGCTTGACCCAACCCTTGCTTCGCGTCCGCGATGCCACGCTCCCAGCGTGCTCTCCGCAACGCCGGCAGTCGCTCCGGCAGCAGGGCCTCCAGCTGCATGGCTTGCCCGAAGTACGCAATCGCGTCCGCGTCTGCCGCCACGAGCAGCGCACGTTCTCCCGCCCGCTCGAAGTAGTCGATTGCCGTCATGCTCTCGCCTGCCGTCATGTAGTGACGAGCGAGCTCGCCGGCGCGGACGTCCAGCTCGGGGCTGCCGCGCAGGGACTCATCGAGCGCGCGCGCAACACGCAGGTGGAGCTCTCGTCGTCGCGACTGGGGAAGATCCGCGTAGGCTACCTCGCGGAACTTGTCGTGGGCGAAGCGGGGGCTCCCTTCGCGACCGACTTCGAGAATACCCCGCGCGACAGCGTCCGAAGCCGCGCGACGGACCTCGCCCTCCGACACCTCCAGCACCCGCGCCAAGAGCGCGAGCTCGAACTCTCGCCCAAGCACGGCGGCAGCCTGCAGAGCCGAGAGGGTCTCGCGCCGCAGAGTTGCGAGTCGATGGCGCACGAGCTCCTGCAGGCGACGCGGAAACGGCATCTCACCGCCGACGGCCCCCGGCGCTCGAGATGTCTCGTCGAACGACCAAGCACCGTCGCGCCACGAGAGGGCACCGTCCGCGATCAAGGTTCGCAGGTACTCCGCCACGAAGAAGGGCACGCCCTCGGCGTGAGCTTCGACGAAGTCGACGAGCGCCGCCGCAGGCTCTCGCAACCCGAGCATCTGCTCGATGATGTCCGCCGTGTGCTCGCGATGGAGCCGCTCCAGGTGCAGCGTCGTAGCCCACGGGCGACGCGCCAAGCGATCGATGACGGGGCTGCCCTCTCCAGCTCGGCGCGTGCTGAGCAGCAGCAGCGCCGTTTGCTGGAAGAAGCTCTGATCCATCAGCTCCAGCATCGCTAGCGTGAGCTCGTCCGCCCACTGCAGGTCGTCCAAGATTAGAACGAACGGGCGCAGGGCGGCGAAGTTTCGCAGAGTCTCCACCAGCGCGCGGAGCAAGCG
>JAEYOT010000832.1 GCA_023411445.1 Pseudomonadota bacterium | reverse complement strand
AGCGGGCACTCGGCAGGTGGGGGCGCGGGCAGCAGCGGCAGCGCCAATCGCGCAGGGGATGGTGGCGCAGGCAGCGAAGCCGGCGCGCCGGAGCCAACAGCCGGCGAAGGCGGCCTGGGCGGGACCGGATTCGTCACCGGCCTCGAGCCGACCGAAGGCTACCCCGCGCCGCGCTACCCCCAAGAAAACCCGCACAGCGCGGAGAAGGCGCTGCTCGGCAAGATCTTGTTCTGGGACGAGCAGCTGAGCAGCAAGAACACCCACGCGTGCGGGACGTGCCACCGGCCCGCCGCCGGCGGCGCAGATCCGCGCCCGCTCGCAGAGGGCGCGCTCGGCGCGGGGCCCAATGGCGTTTTCGGCGACGCAGACGACGTCCGCGGCAGCCAAGGCGTCGTGCGCTGCGATGCAGGCGGCGCTCCGAAGGCAGATCCCGTGTACGGGCTCAAGGTGCAGATCACGCCGCGCAAGGCGCCCTCCGCGCTGGACGCAGCGCTGTTCGACGAGCTGTTTTGGGACGGTCGCGCCACGCCGCGCTTCGTCGATCCTATTAGCGGTGAGACGGTGCTGGTGACCGGAGGCGCGCTGGAGAGCCAGGCGCTCGCGCCGCTAGTCAACAGCGTGGAGATGGCGTGTGAAGAGCGCAGCTGGGCCGAGCTCGAGGCGAAGCTCAGCGCCGCGGCGCCGCTCGAGCTGGCGCGCGAGCTACCCGCCGACATGGCGCAGGCGATCGCCCAGCACGCGAGCTACCCCGAGCTGTTCGCGTGGGCGTTCGGCACGCCGGACGTGAGCGCGCGACGCATCGCCCTCGCGCTCGCGACCTACGAGCGTGAGCTGCGCTCCGACCAAACACCGTGGGATCGCTTCAACGCTGGCGACAGCAGCGCGCTCACGGCCGAGCAGCAGGCGGGGCTCGCGCTGTTCAACGTCAAGGCGCGCTGCGCGGTGTGCCACGTGCCACCCGCCTTCACGGACAACAAGTTTCACTTCATCGGCGCCCAGCCCGCCGAGCTGGAGCAGGGGCGCGCGGCGATCACGCAGCTCGAAAGCGACGTAGGCAAGATGAAGACGCCCAGCCTGCGCAACGTCGGGCTGCGCGCGGCGGCGGGCTTGCTCCACTCGGGCGCCGGCAGCGGCGCGAATCTGCGCGCGGTGGTGAGCTTGTACCGCCAAGGCGGGCTGTTCCACGAGCAGCTGGATCCGGAGATCCGCACGCTCAACCTGGCAGATTTCGAAGTGGAGCAGCTGCTGGACTTCTTGCAGAACGGGCTCACGGACGAGCGAGCGCGCGACGAGCTGCCGCCCTTCGATCGCCCGCGCCTTGGCTCGGAGCCGTGAGCATGCCCGGCGCCGCTCGCCGCTGGCTGCTCGCGCTCGGCTTGTCTGCCTCGGGGCTGGCCTGCCCCGGCGCCGGCCAAGCGCACACCGGATTCCCGGAGGCGCGGCAGATCTTGCTGCGACTGGAGCAACCGGGGCTCATCACGGTCGCGACGAATTTCGGGCTGATCTCGTCGTCCGATGGCGGCGGCACATGGACGTACAGCTGCGAGCAAGCCGCGACCGCCTACGCCGGCCGCTACGCGACGAGCGCGCCGCCGTCCGCACGCCTGTTCGCGCTCAGCGGCGACGGCGTGGCCTACACGGAGGATCGAGCCTGCACGTGGACGGCGACTGGCAGCAGCGACGTGCTGCCGTACGGCTTCGCGCCGGATGCGTTCGACGCGGAGCGCGTCTATGTGTTTGGCGCGCCGCGCGAAGCGCGAGCCGGCGACAGCCTGTACGTCTCGCGCGACGGCGGGCAAACCTTGGGCGAGCCGGTGTTCAGCGCGGCGCCCGGCGACATGATCTTGACCGTGCTGCCGACGCAGAGCGAAGGCGCGCTGCTGATGTCGCTGTTCTCGGCCGAGCGCGGCCCAGTCCTGCTGCGCAGCGACGATCACGGCGAGAGCTGGGGCGAGGTGAGCGAGCTCGCCGGCGACTTGGGTCTCCATCCGTTCGAGCTCCTGGCCGTGGGCAAGAGCGATGACGAGCGCGTGTTCGCGCGCGTGCTGGAGGGCGCGGCGGAGACGCTGGCCATCAGCGACGACGGCGGGCGCTCTTTCGCCCGCACGGCGTCCCTACCGGGCAAGCTCGCCGGCTTCGTGGAGCTCGAGAGCGGCACGATCTTGGTCGCCGGCACCGCCGGCACGGAGCCAATTGGCTACCGCTCGACCGACGGCGGCCGCACCTTTGAGCCATGGCTTCAGGCTCCGCGCGTCCACGCGCTAGCCGAGCAGGGCGGCCAGCTGTACGTCGCCGCCGACAATTTCTTGGACGGCTACGCGCTCGCTCGCTCCCAGGACGAGGGCCTGAGCCTCACGCCGCTCCTTCACTTCAGCCAAGTGCGCGCAGTCGACGCCTGCGTGAGCACGCGCTGCGCGGAAGCGTGCGACTATTACGCCGAGCTCGGGCTCTGGCCGCACAGCACGTGCGGAGCCGTGCCAGTCGACGGCGAAGGCGGCTTGGGAGGCGCGGCGACAGCAGAGGCGGCGGACGGAGGAGGCGGCGCGGCTGGCTCGCCGAGCGAGGGTGGAGCCCGCTACGCCGGTAGCGCCGGCGCGGCACCCGAGCGCACCGATCCGCCGCGCGCGTCACGCGGCGGTGCGTGCACGC
>JAEYOT010000794.1 GCA_023411445.1 Pseudomonadota bacterium | reverse complement strand
AGTCCGGCCGCATCGAGCCGGCGAGCGACGAGTTCAGCGTCCGGTTGGTGGCGCTCACCACGCGGGCCGCGAAGACGCGCGTGCGGGAGCCGCCCACGCGCCGGAACTGGCGAATCTCCAGCACGCGCAGCAGCTTCGCTTGCAGCGCCAGCGGCATCTCCCCGACCTCGTCCAGGAAGAGCGTGCCGTTGCCCGCCTCCTCGAATAGGCCGATACGAGGCGCGCGCGCGCTCGTGAAAGCGCCCGCTTCGTGGCCGAACAGCTCGCTCTCGAACAGCTGCTCCGGCACCGCGGCGCAGTTCACGCTGACGAAAGGCTGATCCGGGCAGGTGAGCGCGTGCACGGCTTGGGCGATCAGCTCCTTGCCGGTGCCGGTGGGCCCTTGCACCAGCACGGGCACGTCACGAAACTGCGCTACCCGGCGGATCTGCTCGCGCAGCTCGATCATCCTGGGCCCGCTGCCCACGATGCGATCGAGCGCGTCTTCGGAGGGCGCCGGGTGCTGTGCGGGCGCTCCGGGCTCTGCCCGCCGCTGCGCCGCCAGCTCCCGAATCCGGCTCACCAAGAGCTCCTCCGGCACCGGCTTCTGCATCACGTCTTCCACGCCAGCGCGCGTCGCGAGCACGGCCGTGCGCACGTCGATGTGCGCGGAGTGGATGATGGTAGCAGGGAGGCGGCGGCCGGAGACTGCGGAGTACACCTCCATGCCATCCATGTTGCCCATCCGCAGATCGAGCAGCATCACGTCGTAGTCAGTGGTCTGCAGCCGATGGAGCGCGGTTCGACCGTCCAGCGCCGCGTCCACCTCGAAGCCTTGCACTGCGAGCACGCGCTGCAGCGAGCGCACAAGGACGCTGTCGTCATCGACGACCAAGACACGAACAGCTCCGCTCCCGTCCGCGGATGGATTCATGCTGATCACTCGTCCCTCAAACCAACGGCCTGCGCCGCCGGCCGCTTTAGAACCCACGAGTCTGTCGATCCCTGGCGGGTCTTTCAAGTGCTACCGCGCCACAGCTGGTACTTGATTGTCACGCTTTTTTGCGCGGGCAGGACCCCTTGTCCCCACACGTGAGTCCGCCACGCCGATAGTCCCTGAGGTCCGCACGTCCTATCGTCTCGCCCGCACGTCTTGCAGTCCGCATTCCCGCTCGCGCGTCTCGGATCGAGCCAGGCCCCGGACACGGCCGCAGCGGGAGGCACGGCTGAGGGGACGGTGGGGCCTTGGGGGGCCGGTGGCTCGGGCCTTACCCGCGTGCGCACCCGGCTATTTCGTCGCGACCACCGAGATGTGCGGTCGGATCGGCACGAACCAGCTCCGCACATCGAAACGCTCGATCCGCACTTGCGAGAAGGGACCCTCTTGCAAGGTCTGGGCGGTGTCCCGGTGGGTGTGACAGCCTTCGAAGCACCAGCGCCAGGGGCGGAAGACCCAGCGCTGCAGGCGGCCGATGAAGGACGCGGGCGGCGCCGCCACGTGCTCGATGCCGACGAAGCGCCCCGACGGCTGGAGCACACGATGGACCTCGCGCAGGGTGGCTGCCGGATCGTCGACCGTGCACAGCACCAGCGTCGCGATCACGGCGCCCACGCTGCCGCTGTCCAGCTCGGCGAGCCGCGCGCGTTCGCTCGATACATCCAGCTCGAGCTGGTGCCGACGCGCAGCGGCGTGGAGCGCGGGGTGCATGTGCTGGTTCGGCTCGATCGCGATCACGCGGGTGCCGGGGCGCAGGTAGCGGAAGTTGGCGCCGCAGCCAGGACCGAGCTCCACGATCGTGGAGGGCAGGGTCGAAAACAGCGCCGACTTCTTCGCGCCGTAGTGGCGGTGCATGACGTCGTCCAGGGCGCTGAACAGGCGGGCGTTGAAGCGCGCTCGTGCCGGGTGAGAGGAAGCTGAGGTTGTCATGGCGCTATGCTTGCGTCCGAGCCTTTCAAGCGTCCTTCGCGAAACCTTCGCGCACCAGGTCAAGGAGGGATTGACGACCGGACCGGTCGACGTACCGTACTCGCGTGATCTTCCGGTTTGGAGCGCACGAGCTCGACTTGCTGCGGCGTGAGTTGCGTGAAGGCGGGCGAGTCGTGGCCATCCAACCCCAAGTGTTCGAGCTGCTGGCCTATTTGGTCGAGCGTCACGAGCGCGCCGTCTCGAAGGACGAGCTGCTCGACGCGATCTGGAACGACCTGGACGCGCTGGAGGGCTCGCTGCAGCGCACCGTCAGCCAAGCCCGCGCCGCGCTGGGCGATGCCGGCCACGACCTGATTCGAACGCTGCCGAAGCACGGCTATCGCTTCGTGGGGCCTGTCACGCAGCAGGCCGAGCCAGCCCAGCTGGCGGCGCCGGTCATCCGATACGTGGCTAGCGATGACCTGCACATCGCCTACTCGGTGTTGGGCAGCGGCGACGTGGACATCGTGCTCGTCTCCGGCTGGACGTTTTCCATGCGCTCGCTGTTCGAGCAGCCGGAAATGGCTGCGAATGTGGCGAGCTTTTGCCGCAGCGGCCGCGTCATCGTGTTCGACAAGCGCGGCACCGGCTTGTCGGATCGCGTCAAGAAGCTGCCCACGCTGGAAGAGCGCATGCGCGACTTGCTGGCGGTGCTGGATGCCGCGGGCTCGCAGCGCGCGGTGGTGGTGGGCGTGTCGGAGGGCGGCCCCCTGGCGTTGACGCTGGCCGCGGCGCATCCAGAGCGCCTGCGCGGCCTCGTGCTGGTCGGCTCGTTTGCTCGCTTGGCCGCCGCCGCCGACCATCCGATTGGGTGGCGACCGGCCGACGCGGCGCGCCTGCGGGGCTACATCCGCACGGCTTGGGGAGCGGGCAAGAGCCTGCTCACCCTGGCGCCGAGCCGCGCGCAGGAGCCCGAGTACTGCGCTTGGGCCGCGCGAGCCGAGCGCGATGGCGCCAGCCCCGGCGCTGCGCTGGATCTGTTCGAGATGAACCTAGCGGCGGACGTGCGTCCGTTGCTACCAAAAATCACGGTGCCGACCGTCGTCTTGCACCACACGGAGGATCGCCAAGTGGACGTGCGGCACGGGCGTGGGCTCGCCGCCGGTATCCCCGGCGCGCGCTTGATCGAGCTACCCGGTGACGACCACGTGTTTGCTTTTCAGCACGCGAGCGTGCTGAACGATGCCATCGCCGAGCTCGCCCGCGGGGCGTGATCCGATTTCGCGAAGGACTGAGCGCGGCGCCTGCCGTAAGCGTCAGGGCGAGGAGACACCTATCCATGACCCTGGCTCATTCTCTCGCTCGGTCTGCGACCTATTTTGACAAACACCTGGTTGTTCCCGGACGGGTAACACTACGCTGCCGCCAACAAGGCGAGGGCGAGACCGTGCTCTTGCTGCACGGTTTCTCGGATTCGCTCGAAACGTTCTGGGAGCTGGGCCTGGCCCAGCGGCTCGCGGAGGATTTTCGCGTGGTGGCTTTCGATGCCCGGGGCCATGGCCTGAGCAGCAAGCCCCACGACGCCGCGAGCTACAC
>JAEYOT010000684.1 GCA_023411445.1 Pseudomonadota bacterium | reverse complement strand
CTCCGGATCCAGCTCGAGCTCCGGCTCCGCCGACGCCCCAAACGACGCCGGGGCGCTGAGCATGACGCGGCGTGGCCGCGCGGCGAGCGGCGCGCGAGCGCGCGCGGCGTGGCTCAAGGCCAGGACGCAGCTCATGCCGCCGAAGCCGAACGAGCTCGACAGAGCCGCCTCCAGCTTCGCTTGTTCGCCGTGGCCGAGCACGTGCCGCAAGCCGGGTAGCTCCGGTCGCTCGAGCCCGGCCGTTGGGGGCACGCGCCCTTCAGCAACGGCCAGCACCGTGATCGCGGCCTCCACCGCGCCCGACGCGCCCAGCGTGTGACCGAGCTGTGCCTTGGACGAAGAGATGCGCGTGGTGGACGCGGCAGCGCCGAGCACGTCCAGCACGGCTTGCGCCTCCATCGCGTCGTTCTGGCGTGTGCCGGTGCCGTGCGCGTTCACGTAGCCGACGTTCTCAGGGGCGAGGCCGGCCCGCTCCAGCGCCGCGCGCATCAGCGCGCTGGCCCGCGCGCCACTCGGCTCCGGGTGCGTGATGTGATGCGCTTCCGCCCCCACCGCGAAGCCGTCCAGCCAAGCCAAGACGTTGGCGCCCCGCGCGAGCGCGCTCTCTTCGCGCTCCAGCACGAGCAACGCCGCGCCCTCGCCCAAATTCAAGCCGGCGCGCGCGACGTCGAAGGGGCGGCACGGCGCCGGATCGGTGGCGCCGAGCGCATTGAAGCCGAGCACGGTCATGCGACACAGCCCGTCTGCGCCACCGGCGAACGCGACGTCCACGTCGCCGCGCTCGAGCCAGGCGACCGCTTGCACCAGCGCGATCGCGCCGCCCGAGCAGGCACTGCACACGCTGCGCGTGAGCGCGGCGCCGCCCAGCGCTTCCGCCACGCGGGCGAGGCTGGCCGACAGCGGAAAGGAGACCAGCTCGGTGGCTTCATCGGGCCCCAGCGTCGCGAGCTCTGGCCGCGACAGCAGAGCCTCCGTCTCGAACATGCCCCCGGTGGTGCCGCCGAGCGCGACCCCGACTCGAGGTAGCACCTCCAAGCCGGCCCGGGTGCGCGCCTCGAGCGCCGCCGCTACGGCCATCGCGTCGGTCCGCGACAGCTCCTGCCCCGCTCTCGCGACGTCCGAGGCGCGGAGCCCCGACACTTCGCCGACCAGCTTGCTGCGCACGTCACCGACGTCGAACAGCGAGAGCGGCTTGAGCCCGCGCTCGCCACGGAGCAATGCGGCGAACGTCGCCGGCGCGGACTGCCCGAGCGCCGTCACCATACCGACGCCCGTCACTGCGATCCGCGAGGCCGGCACCGCGAGCTACCCTGCTTCCCCGCCCTGCGCCTTGCTGATGAACTCGGCGATGGCCTGGACCGAGGCGAACACGACGCGCCCCTCCTCGCCCTCCGGCACCGCGACGCCGAAGCGCTCTTCGATGGCCATCGCGAGCTGCAGCGCGTCCAGCGAGTCCAGCCCGAGGCCGGAGCCGAACAAGGCGGCGCTGTCGTCGATGTCGGCCTCGGTCTTGCCGCGCAAGTCCAGCTCCTCGATCAGCGCGCGCTTGATGCGCGCCTTCAGCTCTCCGAGCTCCACGCTCAAGCTCGCACCTGCTTGACGATGGCGGCGACCACGTCCGCGTCTTTCACTCCATCCACCTCCGCGCGATAGGACAGCACCAGCCGGTGGCGCAGAGCCGGGAGCGCCAGCGCCAGCACGTCTTCCACGTCCGCCGCGGCTTCTCCGCGGATGGCGGCGTGCGCCTTGGCCGAAAGCACCAGAGCTTGGCTGCCACGTGGACCGGAGCCAAAACGCACGTAGCTTTTCACCTCAGCGAGCGCGCCTTCGCCCGGGCGCGTGGCGCGCGCCAACCGCACCGCCAGCGCTACGGCTTCGTCCGTTACGGGCACACGCGGAATGAAAGCTTGCAGGGCTCGCAGCTCCTCCGCGTTCATGACCCGCGCAATCTCCGGCGCGTGGCCGGAGGTGCTGCGCCGCGCGATCCTCTGTTCCTCTTCCTCACTGGGGTACTCCACGTGTACCTCGAGCAAGAACCGATCCAGCTGCGCTTCTGGCAGCGCGTAGGTGCCCTCTTGCTCGATGGGATTGCGAGTGGCGAAGACTTGAAAGGGCTCCGGCAACGCGTGCGTGGTGCCACCGACCGTGACCGCTCGCTCCTGCATCGCTTGCAGCAGCGCCGCCTGCGTCTTCGGCGGCGTGCGGTTGATCTCGTCGGCCAGCACTAGGTTCTTGAAGATGGGCCCCGGCATGAAGCTAAGCTCACGCCGACCGTTCTGTTCGCTCATCACGTCCGTGCCGGTGATGTCCGCTGGCAGCAGGTCCGGCGTGAACTGCACGCGACCGAAGCTCAGGTCCAGCGCGCGTGAGAGGCTGGCCACCAGTAGCGTCTTGGCGAGGCCGGGCACGCCGACGAGCAGCGCGTGCCCCTGCGTGAGCAATGCCACGATCAGGTGATCGACCACGGCGTCTTGCCCGACGATGACTCGACCGACCTCTTGGCGCAGGCGACCACAGGCGTCCGACGTCTGCGCCAGCAGGGCGGCATCTTGGGATTTGGCGGGGTCAGCCGGGGACGAGGCGCCGGCGCGGTGCGGTTGGTTCACGGGAAGGGCGCGCAGCTTAGCATCATGAGCGAGTTGCGGGGCGGAAGGAGCAGGGTTATGGGGCCCGCGTGAAAGGCCCGGCGACGACGAGCATCGCCACGCGCCCGCCGCCCGGCCCTGCGCGTGGCAGCATTGCCTCGCCGGCTTGGCTGGTGCTGCTCCTCACTGGCGCCCTGGTGCTGCTGGCAAGCTTCGCGCTTTACCGCGCCTACAGTCGGAGGCGGCGTGAGTAGCCTCGTCCGGCGCGTCCTCCTCGTCACGCTGCTGGGGGTGCTGCTCTACGGGCTCTTCGTCGTCTTCACGGGCCTGAACCAGATCCGTGTGACGCTCGCCGAGTTTCACGGAGTCGCGTTCGCCGTCGCGCTCGGCCTCGCGTGCTTGAACTATCTGCTCCGCTTCTGCAAATGGCAGTACTACCTGGCTCGCCTCGGCATCGCGGGCATCCCCTGGCTCGACAGCCTGCTCGTTTATCTCACCGGCTTCGTGCTCACGATCACGCCTGGCAAAGTGGGTGAAGTGTTCAAGAGCGCCGTGCTGGCCAAGACGCACGGTATACCGGTGGCGCGCACGGCGCCGATCGTGGTCGCCGATCGCCTGACGGACGCGCTCGGCGTCGTGCTCTTGATCGTGCTCGGTAGCGCCTCCTTCGCGGGGGGCCTGCCCTGGGCGATCGCCGGCGGCGTCGCGGTGGCGATCGGACTCGTGCTGATCGCGTGGCGCCCCCCGAGCGACTGGCTGCTGGCCCGGCTGGAGCAGACCGGCGGCCGGCCCGCGCGACTGGTACCTCAGCTACGCGCCGCGCTGACCAGCCTGCGCATCGTGGCCGGACCGTCCGCGCTCCTCATACCTACCGTGCTCTCGGTCATAGCCTGGGGACTCGAAGGCCTGGCCTTGTATGTCCTCCTGCGCGGCTTCAACCAGCACGTTCCGCTGCCCCTAGCGGTGTTTTTCTATTCTACGGCCACGTTGGCCGGCGCCTTAGTGCCCATCCCCGGCGGGCTCGGCCTGGTGGAAGGCATGCTGCGCGAAGCCCTGCTCCGACTCGGCGGCGTGGCCGAAGGCGCGGCCACCGCCGCGATGATCCTGGTGCGCCTGGCGACGCTGTGGTGGGCGGTGGTGGTCGGCTTCCTCGCGCTGCTCTTGCTGCGGCTACGCTTCCCGGATGCACTCGGAAAGGCGCAGCCAGCGGGTGCAGCAGAGTCGGGGATGAGCTAGCTTCGAAAGTCATCGTGCGCTCGCCCTTCGCTCGGTTCGCTTGGCAGCTCCTTGGCTCGGTCACGCTTCCGGTATTGGGGGTCGCCTGCGGGGGCGCCGCTGCCGCCGCCGGGGACGCGACTAGCCCCGAGCCAGAGCACGCCGCGCCTACGGCTGAGAAGGAGCCGCGCGGTGACGGCGAGCTCGACAGCCTGCAAGCCCTGCGCGCGCGCCTGCAGAAGCCGCTAGGCGAGAAGGAGCTGGATCTCGCCGCCAAAGGTTGGGGAGCAGCGCTAGGCAGCGCGCTCGGCGAAGCGGAGACGCTGGACGGCCTGGAGACGCTGGACGTGAGCGACAACGATCTGGGGCCAGAGGGCGCGCGCGGGCTGCTCGGCTCGAGGCACCTGGGCGGCTTGCTCTCGCTGGATCTGGGCGGCAACGAGATCGGCGACGACGGGGCGGCGGCGCTCGCCGCGGGCAAGCTGGAGCAGCTGACCAGCCTCAACCTCAGCGGCAACGGCATCGGGCCGAGCGGCGCCAAGGCGCTCGGCAAGAGCCGCGGCTACCCCGCGCTGGCTTCGCTGGACCTAAGCATGAACCCGATCGGCGCCGAAGGCGTTAAGGCGCTGGGCAGCTCCGGCTTCCCCAAGCTGAGCGCGCTCTTCTTGCTGGGGAGCGAGATCGGCGCGGACGGCGCCAAGGCGCTGAGCAAGACGTCGCTCAAGCTGAGGACCCTCGCGCTCTCCGGCAACTCGATCGGCGACGCTGGCGCCAAAGCGCTCGCCGCCTCGGCCAAGCTCTCCAGCTTGAGCACGTTGGATCTGAGCGCCAACGGCATCGGCGACGCCGGCGCCAAGGCGCTCGCCGCCTCGCCTCACCTCAAAGGGCTGACCAAGCTGGAGATGTTCGCAAACGAGCTCACCCCCGCCGGCAAGGCGGCGCTCAGCAAGCGCTTTGGCGACGCCGTCAAGCTGTGAGCGCGACCAAAGCTTGGTAGGCGGCTTGAAAGTCTGCCGGCAGCGGCGACTCGAAGCGCAGCCGCGCGCCGCTCAGCGGGTGGACGAAGCCGAGCACGGCGGCGTGCAGCGCCTGTCGCCCCAGCGCGCTCGAGATAGCCGCTAGCTCCGGCGCGCTCGGCTCTCTGCCGTACAGCCAGTCCGCGAGCAGCGGCGTGTGGGCCTGCTCCGACAAGTGGACCCGGATCTGGTGCGTGCGGCCCGTCTCCAGCCGGCACTCGATCAGCGCGGCGCGGCCGCCCGCGAGAGCTTCCAGCACTCGCACGTGGGTGACGGCGCGCTTGCCGTGCTCCACCTTGGACGTGAAGCGCAGACGCGAGCGCGGGTGGCGATCGTACAAGGTCTCGATCGTGCCGCTTTGGGGCAAACCCAGCGTGAGCGCGCGATACACGCGCTCCATGCTGTGCGCCGAGAGCTGCGCTTTCAGGCCCTCTCGGGTGGGCTCGTCCTTAGCCACCACCAGGACGCCGCTCGTGTCCTTGTCGATGCGGTGAACGACCCCCGGGCGCACGGAGCCGAGCGGATCCCGCGCGTCGGCGCTAGCTCGCTCGAAGCCGCCGCGCGAGAGTAAGCCGTTCACGAGCGTGCCCGAAGCGTGGCCACGCGCCGGATGCACGACGACGCCCGCCGGCTTGTTCACCACGATCAGGTGCTCGTCTTCATGCAACACCTCGAACGGGACGCTGGGATCGGGGATCGCCTCACTGGGCGGAGGCTCGCTGGGCTCGACCTCGATGCGGGCACCGCCACGTACCTGCTGCTTGGGGCGGCACAGCTTGCCGTCGATCTTGACTCGACCCTCGCCGATCCAGCGCTGGATGGTGGCGCGCGAAGCGTCCGGCAGCAAGCGCACGAGCACCTTGTCCACGCGCTCGGCTGGCTCGTGCGCCTGCAGCACGAACGAGTGCTTCATGGCGCTCACGCGCCTCCTAGCGCGCCGCTACCAGAGCCGGCTTTTAATGTGACCCTTGGACTTGACCAAGATGTCCACGAGCGCGCGATCGTAGAAGTTGCGGTGGTAGAGGTCCGGTGAGACGCGGCTCTTGTACAGCGCCCGCCCCTCTTCGATCTCCTCGGATAGCTCGTCGAACAGCGAGTCGTGCTCGATACCTCGGATGATCTTCTCTTCGTTGTACAGCGAGAGGTCGCTGGCGATGGCTCGAGCGAGGCGACGTGCAGCTTCTTCCGTTTCAATCAGCGGCATCCGAGGGCTCCTGGCGAGGAACAGAAATTATCCTCTGCTCAGCGCGCTGCTGTCAAAAGAGTAGCGCAGGCCTGCTGGCCGCAGTCAGCCGCTCGGGGCGGCGTTCGGCTCGGCTTCAGCTGCCGCGGGCTCGCCACTTCGCGCGGGCAGGACGACCAGGCAAACGAGCCACGGCAGCCACACGAGGGCATAGCGAGCGGCCCCGAAGAACACCATGTGGGTGATGATGGTCAAGCCGAGCACGGCGGCAGCGAGGCCGACCAGCGCGCGGCTACGGCCGGCTTCGAGCCCGATCAGCGCCAGCGCACCGAGCAGGGCCAGGGCCGCCGCGCCGCCCCACGGGCTCAGCGCGCACACCCCGCTGGCCAGCGCCAGCCAGCGCGCTACCCGGCTGCCC
>JAEYOT010000654.1 GCA_023411445.1 Pseudomonadota bacterium | reverse complement strand
ATGCCGTGCTCGCTCGGCAGCGCGCCGGTCACGAACGTGGACTGCACGCTGCAAGTGACGGCCGGCAGGATCGTCTGCAATGCGCGCGCGTCGTGCGCCGCGCGAAACGCCGCGAGCGCCGGCGTGTGCTCGCCGATCAGCGCGGGCGTGAGCCCGACCACGTTGAGGACCAGCGTCGGCTTCACGTGCGGCGGCTCAGGTGGCGTCCGTGCGCGGCGCCTGGCCGCGCAGCACGGAGTTACCTTCGAACAGCTGGCGTTGATCCACGGCCAGGGCGCGATCGAACTGCTCCGCGTCGAAGCGGCCGCTCTGCGCGAAGAAGGCGAGCGGGTTCTTCCAGCAAATCTGCGCGATGCGCTCGGCGTCGATGCCGGCTTCACGCATGGCCTCGGCAGTCTTGGGCACCTTCAGCGGGTCACTGACGCCCCAGTCCGCGGCCGAGTTGATCAGGATGCGCTCGGCGCCATACTGCTTGACCAGCGTCACCATGCGCTGCTCGTCCATCTTCGTCGCCGGGTAGATGGAGTGGCCCGCCCAGCAGCCCGAGTCCAGCACCGAAGCGAGCGTCTCTTCGTTGTTGTGATCGACCAGCGTGAGCTCGGGGGCGATGCCAGATTCCTTCACCAACGCCAGCGTCCGCTCCGTGCCGCGCTTCTTATCGCGGTGCGGCGTGTGGATCAGGATGGGTAACCCGGCGTCCTTGGCCAGCTCGATCTGCGCGGCGAAGTACTTCTCCTCGGCGGGCGTCACGTCGTCGTAGCCAATCTCGCCCACCGCGACCACGCCGTCCTTTTCCACGTACAGGCGGAGCAGCTCCATCACGCCGTCCGCCACGCGGCTGTTGTTGGCCTCCTTCGGGTTCAGGCCCATCGTGCACAGGTGCCGGATACCGAACTGGCTGGCGCGAAAGCGCTCCCAGCCCAGCAGGGACAGGAAGTAGTCCTCGAAGCTGCCGACGTGGGTGCGCGGCTGACCCAGCCAAAAGGCGGGCTCCACGATCGCGCGGATGCCTGCCGCGGCCATCGCCTGGTAGTCGTCCGTCGTGCGCGACGTCATGTGGATGTGAGGATCGAAGAACATGCTCACCCTCCGTACTGGATCAGATAATCGATGTCGACCGGAACCGACCGCCCGGCCGCGAGCCGCTCGCTCTTGTAACCGGCTGCCATCCGCTGGAGCTCAGGCGTGATGCGCGCGTCGAGCCCTTCGATTCGGCGCGCCGAGACATCCATGAAGACCGCCTTGAGCACCGCCTGGTTGAAATTGAGCGGTGGGAAGTGCTCAGCCACAAACGGGTTCTCACACACGATGGCTTCGAACACCGAGCGAGCGTTGGTGCGGCAAGCTTGCAGCCCTGTCTCCAAAAAGCGAGCCGGCTCGTCCAGCAAGCACAGCGTGCGCAGCAGGCTCACCTGCTCGCCGAGCTCACCCGCTTCGAACAGCTGCAGGTAGCAAGCCGGCTGCCCCTCGCGCACCAACGACTCGAACGCGCTCGTCACCAGCGCGGCGCGCACGTAGTCCGTCAAGGTCCAGTGCGGGCGGGTCGGGCCGAGCTCCGCAGGCGCCGTCACGCTCGACTCGGCCAGCGCCCCCAGTCGCCGCGGGACGCTGGCGTAAACCGCGCGAAAACCGATGCTCGCGGGCTTGGCTAAGTCCGCCTGTGCGCGCTCGAAGAAATGAGCGGCGCCGGGCCAGTGCTGCCTGGCGAGCTCTCGTAGGGCTGCTGCACGATGAGCCATGCCGGCAGTATGCCACGTCGGCCGCTCAGGGCGGCTGGGGCGGACACGCGCTGGTCGGCATATTCGTGATCCATTGGTCGATCAGCGCTGTGCCCTCCGGATCCACCACTTTGGAGCCGATCTTGGGCATGCGCACGCCGTCCAGCGCGTGCATCCGGAAGGACATGCTCGAGCGCATGATGTCACCCGGCACCACGCGGTACTTGGGTACCAAGCCCATGTCGCGCTCGACCACGTCGCACAGACCCGTGTCTTCGAAGGCCGTGTCCCAGCGCAAATCCAAGCTGCCAAAGTCACCGCCAGGCCGATGGCAGATCGCGCAGTTGGCTTGGAGGTACGAGCGCGCCCGCTCCTCCAGCGCGCCCGTGCCCACCGGGTCCGGATAGCCTGCCATGGCCTTGGGCGGCGCTTCGAACAGGCCGAGCTGGGTGAGCTTCTCGAGCTGATTCATCGTTCCCTCGCTGTAAGCGAAGTCGACGTTGAGCTGCGGCGTGCTCGGTCCGAGCGAAAAGCCGCCGCCCGGCGTGTGACACTGAGGACACTGGCCGCGTCCTGGGTACTGCCACACCTGTTGCCCCACCTCACGCTCCTTACCCTCGTTGTCGTCCGGCAGCAGCGTGGCCTCGGTTTGCTCTTCGTTCCACTCGTAGCCGTAGAAGAGCCATTTGGTCATCGAACGGCGCATCACCAGGCGCGTCTCGATGATCTTGCCCTCGATGCTGAAGTTCTTCACCAGCACGGTGCCGACCGGCATCTCCCAGTGGCCGTCGTCACCGTTGACGGCGCCGCTGGCGCAAGCCTCGCTCTGCGTGGAGCAGTCCAGCACCTTGATCTTGGAGCCCTCCGGGATGGTGAAGAAGCGATCCTTCACCGCGCCATCGCTCCACAGCGGGCTGCGCACCGTGTACGGGATGAGGCCGGGCGCGGGCTTGGACGGCTCTACCATGTCCACGCACTTGGTTTCGCTGAGCAGCATCGGCTGCGGCATGTCGGCCGGGAGCACGACGCAGCCG
>JAEYOT010000614.1 GCA_023411445.1 Pseudomonadota bacterium | reverse complement strand
GTGTAGGGCTTCTCTTCTTTGCAGCCGCTGCCACAGAACAGCGCGACCGCGGCGAGCGCCACACCCAGCTCAGATTTTCTTGCCATCCGCGTCATACGTGTAGAACCCGCGCCCGGTCTTCTTTCCGAGCAGCCCCGCCTGCACCAGGTTTCTCAGCAGTGGGCAGGGGCGATACTTGGGATCGCCGAAATCACGATGCAAGATCTCGGCGATCGATAGCACCGTGTCGAGGCCGATCAGGTCCGCCAGCTCCAGCGGTCCGAGCGGATGGCCGAGGCCGAGCCGCGCTCCCGCGTCGATGTCTTGCATGCTGCCGACGCCCTCTTCCAGCGCGAAGCAGGCCTCGTTGAGCAGCGGGATCAGGATGCGATTGACCAGAAATCCCGGGCGATCTTGGCTGACGATGCTCGTCTTCCCGAGCCGCGTGGCAAGCTTCAGCACGCTCTGCACGGTGGCTTCGGACGTGAGCGTGCCGCGCACGACCTCCACCAGCTTCATCACCGGCACCGGGTTCATGAAGTGCATCCCGATGACGAGCTCCGGCCGGGAGGTCTGGCGGGCCAAGCGCGTGATCGACAAGCTGGAGGTGTTGGACGCCAGGATGGCCCCTGGCCTCGCGCGGGCGGAAAAAGCGCGCAGCAGGCCGAGCTTGAGCTCCAGCTGCTCTGGCGCGGCTTCGATCACCAGATCTGCTTGCTCCACCCCGGCCAGCTCTCCGCCCGGGCTCAGGCGCGCGAGCGTCTCCTCGACGACGGCTTCGGGCACTTTGCCTTCGCGCTGCTGGCGGCGGAGGCGCGCCTCCAGCTTGGCCTTGGCCTGCGTGGCGAGCTGCTCGCTCTGGTCCGAGAGCCAGACTTGGAGGCCGGCGCGCGCAGCGACCTGCGCGATGCCGGCGCCCATTTGCCCGGCGCCCACGACGGCGACGCTGCGAAGGGTGTCGAGAGATGGCGTGCTCATGCGGCGCGGCGCTTTCGCTCGAGTGCTAACATGGCCGCCGCATGCTCGCGAGGCTGCCGTTCAGCGGCGTGATTTTGCTGTGCTGGGCGCTGGGCGCTGGCTGCGGCGCGAGCGCGTCACCACTGCCGCGCGCCGCGCTCTTGATGGACAAGGGCCAAGCCGCGGAGGCAAGCCAGCTCCTGCGTGACTACCTGCGCGAGCACCCGCGCGCGCTGCCGGAGCGACGCTTGCTGGTTCGTGTGGAGGCCCTGCGCGGGCAGCTCGGCGTGGCGATGGCCGAGGTGGAGCTGCTTCGCCAGCAGCTCGGGCCCACGAGCCCCATCCCGTGGGTGGAGTTGGGCCACGCGCTCGAAGCGGCGCATCGCTACGACGAAGCGCTCGAAGCCTTCGATCGCGCAGCGGCGGTGGCGCCGCGCGATCCGCTCGGTCCACTGACCGGAGGAACGCGCGCGGCGCGCTGGGGCGAGCTGGATTGGGCCGAGCCGCGCTTGCGCGAGGCCGTGGCGCGCGATCCCTCCGATTCTAGCGCATGGCACACGCTGGGGGTGGTGCAGCTCTCGCTCGGCAATGTTTCGGCTGCCGCAGAGGCTTACCGCTCTGGCCTTCTGGCCGACCCGGAGGCGCTGGAGAATCGCATCGGCTTGGCGACGCTCGCGCTACGCCAGGGTGATCTGGCGGGCGCGCTCCTGCAGTACGACGCGATCGTCGCCAAGCGGCCGAAGCTAGCTGACGCACACCTCGGCCGCTCGTTCACCTTGCTGGGGCTCGGGCGCTACCCCGAAGCGCGCTTGGCGCTGGAGGAAGCGACGCGGCTCGGTGGCGATCCGCGCGTGATCGCGGCGCAGCGACGAGAGCTTGCCCGACTCACATCTGGCCACCCTTAGCTACCTCGCGCGCCCCCTGCCTGCCGCGCTCAAAACCGAGAGGTTTCGAGCGCTTGTAACGCATGATTACGCGGCGTACTCTCGGCGCCCCTCGCCGATGCTGCGAGGGAGGGACCCCAGCGACTGACACCCGATCTGGCTCCGAGACGCGTCACCGAGCGCCGCCTTCCGGCGCGCGGCCGTGCCTTCGGAGCGGCTCGCCCCCGACGCACCCCGGCACGAGCTGAACGAGGAAAAGAAAAGCTACATGGATTCTCAGACGATCCGCACCGCCCTTGGAAAACTGCAGGCTGAACCGGGTTCGAAGGAAGCGTGGGAATCGCTACGAGCCGCAGCCGCTGAAACGGGCGGCGATCTCTCCACTGAGGAGCTGCTGCGACTGCTGGACGCAGCGCGCGAGAAGCACGCCGAGCGCGGCGAATGGATCGCCGCCGGCAAGCTGCTCGAGATCGCGGTGAAGGCTGCCGAGGGAGGCCCGCATGAGGCGGCGCTGGTGGCGGAGCAAGCCAAGGTGCTGTCCGAGCAGTTGTTCGACGAGGACGGCGCGGCCGTTGCTTACCTGCGGCTGCTGGAGCTCGCGCCCGGCGACAAGGAAACCTCGCGGAAGCTCGAAGAGCAGGAGAGCCGTCGGGGGCGCTACACGGAGCTTCGCGCCAGCTACCTGAGCGAGGCAGAAGGCGCCAGCGACGAGGTCTACAAGAGCGCAATGCTGATGCGCGCCGCCGAGATGGACGTGCGCTTCGGCTCCGGTGACGCAGCGTTCGAGGCCGCCGTGGATCGCTTGGAGCAAGCGGTGCGGCTGGATCCGACCAACGAGGCCGCAGGACGCCTGCTGGAGCACTTGTACCGTCAGCGCGAGCGCTTTGAGGACGTGGCGGGCGTGCTGGAGCGCCTGTCGGATCGCGGGGAGACGCCCGCTTCACGCGTATCGGCCGGCGTGCGTCTGGCCCGCACCTACGCTCAAGATCTGGGCGACAAAGAGCGAGCGGCGCGCGCGTACGATCGCGTGCTGCGCGACGCGCCGGAGCAGAGCGAAGCCAAGGAATTCTTGTCGGACCTGTACAGCAGCTCCGAGCGCTGGGCAGATTTGGTCGCGCTCTACGAACGTGAAGTGAAGGCTGGCACCAGCGGCGACGCCGAGCGCGTGGGGGACATGCTGCAGATCGCCATGCTGCACTGGAAGAAGCTGGAGAAGCCGGCGGACG
>JAEYOT010000607.1 GCA_023411445.1 Pseudomonadota bacterium | reverse complement strand
GTCGTGGCAACGGCGCAGCCAGTCGCGCGTGACCGGCCGCCCACGGCGCTCCTCGCGCTGTCGCCGGTGACTGGTCGCACGCATCAGCTGCGCGTGCACGCCTCCGCGCACGGCGCTCCCCTGCTGGGCGATCGGCGCTATGGCGGCCCTGCGCGGATGACGGGAGCCAGCGGCCGCGTGCAGGCGTTCGAGCAGGTGCTGCTGCACGCGGCGTTCGTGGAGTGGGGACCCAAGAGCCGCCGCCAGCACGTCGCTGCGGAGCCGCCGGCTGCGTTCGTGGAGGCTTGGCAGGCCCTGGGTGGGGAGGGCGCCGCGCTCGAGCGCGCGCTGGACGACTGAAGGCTTTACGGGAGCGTCTCGCCGGCGTTAGCTCGCCGCCCGTGGCTTCGTACGCTTCGCGCCTTCTGCCGCTACTCATCTTGAGCTGCTCACCCGCGCGCTACTCGAGCGAGCCAGGCGCGCCGACCTTGATCCTGCCGGCGCGCTTCGCAGAGGGTCACAACGAGCCAGCCGCTTCCGCCAACGCGGCCCCGCCAGCGCCGCCGCCCGCTCCTTCCACGCCGCCGCCGGTAGTGAGCCCGGCCACGGTCAGCAAGGCGCCGGATCCGACTCCGCTGGTGCAAGCCGAGCAGGTGGCCTACGAGCTCGAGCTGAGGGAAGGCAAGATCCGCGTCGTGTCGGCCACGCCGGTGGTGCTGCCGAAGCCGGTGTCCACGCCGCGCCGCTTGGGGCGCTACGCGCTGGAGCTCAGTATCGGTAACGAGCTGATTGAGCGGGTGCGCTTCGATTTTCCAGGCACCGCGGCGGACGAGCCCAAGCCAGGACCCAAGAAGGTCACGGCTCCGCTGGACTTGAGCTCACGCGCCGTCGCCAAGGTGAAGCTGTTCGTGCCGCACAGCCCGCGCGTGCGTCGCGCCGTGCTGGTGGATCGCGCGCTCGAGACCGCGCAGGAGTTGCCGTGGCCCTTGCCGGCGCCGCCCCCGCCGTCGCCCGTGCCGTAAGTCGGTTGACGTCTCGGTCCCATTCGGTAGCTTGGCAGCGTGGGCACAATCAGAAAATGGGGAGCGGTCGCGCTCACAGGAATGTTCATGCTGGCTTGCGGCGAGGACACGGCGCCTGCAGAGCACGCTGGCCAGCCTGGCGTAGCCGGTAGCGACGCCGGTGCGTCCGGTGCCCTGGCGGCTGCTGGCAGCGCCAGCTCGTCGAGTGGCGCCGGCGGCACCGTGAGCAACGGCGGTACGATGAGCAACGCGTCCGGCGCCGGTGGTGATGGGCATGAGCCGTCCAGCTGTCTGCCCGGCCTCGTGGGCACCTGGTGGTCGGATCCGTATCCCGCCTACTTGCAGATCGACGCCCGTTGCGAGGTGACCTTGTTCTGCGATGTCGACAAGGGCTACCTCACGACCGGCAGCGTCGACGGCGATCAACTCACGCTCGAGGCCCTGGTGAGCGGCATGGACGTCACGAAGACCATCACGATTGAAGATGATGCGCTCACGGTGCTGGACGCCAGCGCCGGCGCTGACTTGCCGTTCAAGCGCGCCGAGGCCAGCGTCGTACCCGAGTCCTGCTTGCGCTGAGCACCCCCTCCTCGCGCGGACCCGCGCCCGCGCCGACATCGCCGTAGCTTATCCTCCACGCGCTGCCCGCACGGGGGCCGGTGCGGACCCGGGCGGTTGCGTGAGGATTTGGCCAGGCAGGACCGTCAGTAGGGCCGCGGCCCAGATCCGCCAGCCATTTCGGCCGTCCAATCTTGATGCTTCTGGCGGTTACTCATGCAAATCTCGCGGACGCTATGAAGTGCGATGCTTGCGGCCACGAGAACATCGACGGAGCGCGCTTCTGCGCCCACTGCGGCGGCCTGATGCCGGTCGAGCCTGAGAAGGGTCAGGACGCGATGATCGGTCAGCTCATCGGCGGGCGTTACCGCGTGACTGGCGTGCTGGGCGAAGGCGGCATGGGCATCGTCTATGTCGGCGAGCAGCAGATGGGCTCGACCGTACGCAAGGTCGCGATCAAGACCTTGCATCAGCACCTGTCCAAGGATCCGGCCGTCCTGGCGCGCTTCCACCGCGAGTGCGGCACGGTGGCGCAGCTGGAGCACCCCAACACCATCAAGTTCTACGACTTCGGCGCCACGGCGGACGGCACGCTCTACATCGCGATGGAGTTCGTGTCCGGCAAGCCGCTGGCCGACGTGCTGCAAGAAGGTCCCCTCTCGCCGGACCGCGTGATCAAGATCATGCGCCAGGTGTGCGGTGCGCTGGACGAAGCGCACATGCAGGGCATCATCCATCGCGATCTGAAGCCGGAGAACATCGTCCTCACCAACCGGGCGGGCGAGACGGATTTCGTGAAGGTGCTCGACTTCGGCATCGCCGCCCGCACGGAGTCGGCCGACGCGCAGAAGGAGGCCAAGCTCACCCAACAGGGCATGGTGCTCGGTACGCCGCCTTACATGAGCCCGGAGCAGTTCACTGGCAAGGCGCTGGACGCGCGCAGCGACATCTATTCGCTGGCCGTGATGGCTTACGAAATGCTTACGGGAAAGCTGCCGTTCGAGGCCGACACGCCTTGGCAATGGGCCACGCAGCACATGACCGCGCAGCCTATCCCGTTCGAGGTGTCGGCCCCCGCCACCTCCATCCCGGAGGGCATGCGGCGCGCGATCCTCAAGGGCTTGTCCAAGGATCGCGAGCAGCGCGAGGCGAGCGCGCGCGAGTTCTTCTCGGACCTGTCCGATGGTGGCCGCATGACGGTCGAAGCCAACCCGGCGGAGACTGCCGCCGCTGCCCGCACCGGCACGGCAGCGATGGACGCCGTGCCCGCGTTCACGAGCGCTCCCGTCCACGGAGCTCCGATGGGGGCGCTACCTCAGCCCCACGTTGCGCCGACTCCCATGGCCGTCGCGGCCGCGCCCGTACCGCCTCCACGCGCCCAGTCGGGGGGTGGCGGCGGCAAAGGCTTGATCTTCGCGCTCGTGGGTATCGGCGCCGTGCTGCTCGGCGCGATCGTGATCGTGGTGGTCCGCGCCAACAAGCCGCAGGACGACGACCTGCCCGTCTTGGCTATCCCCACGGCCGCGACGCCAGCCACCAGCTCGGGCCCCGTGGAGGTCCCCCCAGAGACGCCCACGCCGCCCGAGCCGACGACGCCCACCCCGGACGCGACGGGCGGTAGCGCACCAGTTGCGGCGGGCACTGGAGGCAAGGCCAGCACCAGCACCAGCACCAGCACGCCCAAGCAGTCCAGCGGCACCTCGGGCAGCACGCCCTCGACGCCCGCGGCCAGCGGGTGCGACTCCTGCAAAGCTGCGGCTCAGTCTGGCAACGCCACCGCGGTCGCCTCTGCCTTGGCGCGCTGCACGGACGAAGCGAAGAAGGCCGAGTGCAAGACGACGCTGTCGCGCACCGCCGGCGGCGCCGTGCGCCTGGCCGCCAACAACGGCAACTGCGCCCAGGCCAAGGCGCTCGCGGACGCGGCGGCGAGCTTGGGCATCAAGAGTGCGGCCAACGGGCTGAAGGGCACCTCTTGCCAGTAACATTCGGACTTATCAGCGGAAATCGCAGTTGCGGTGACGCTGTAATTCCGACTTCTGGCCGTTCCCTTGACTGACTCCGGTACCTGTTCTTAACTCGAGTCCGCACCCGGACATGGCCACTAGCCGTCCAATAGTTATCGAAGAAGCCCAAAAACGGCTCGGAGACGAGCGACCGGCTTCCAGCGTTGTGCGCAGAGGGGATTCTGCCAAAAAGACGCGTTTCGCGAAGGTGACACCCCTGCATGACTAGCCGTATGACCTGGCCCGACCTTTGTCGCTCGGAGCGTTACAAGGGCCTTTGGGTAGCCATCGACAACTGTCGCTACGATCAAACGACCCGTCAGCCCGTCGAGGGCGACGTGGTGGACTCCGACGAAGAGCTGTCCGAGCTGTGCGCGCGCATGCGCGAAGCGGGCCGCTCCTCTTGCACGATCGTTTTCTGCGAAAACGCCGTGTACGTGTCCGAGCCGGCCAGCACGCGACGCCCGACCGCGGATCGTCGCGCCGTCTCCTGAGCTCAGACGTAGGGCAATACGTCTCAACCGCAAGGGCCATTCCCGCAATTCTGGGAAGGTCGCGCTAAGCCTGGGAGCTTTCTCCCGGGCTTCGTCGCATTGGCGTTCGAGGGTCGCGGCCTCAGCGCACGATCGGTTTGACCACGGCCTTGCCGTCCTTGATCACGACGTCAAAGTCGATTTTGCGGTTCTTGTGCTGCTCCCGGAGCTTCGCTTCGGTGGCGCGGATGGACCGGGCGAGGCCTTCGAACGAGACCCCGGCCTCCTTCGTTTGCTGCTTGGCTTGCTGCAGCCGCGTGTGAAGGTCGCGCAGGCGCGCGTCGTCCACGCTCGTGCCCCCTGCTGCCTTGACGGCCGAAGGTGCTGGGGCGGCCGGCCGGGGCGCCGCCGCAGGAGTTGGCCTGGCCGCTGCCGAAGCAGGGCGGGCGGCGCTCGCGCTCAGTGCAGCTCCCGCTCCCG
>JAEYOT010000605.1 GCA_023411445.1 Pseudomonadota bacterium | reverse complement strand
GTGCCGAGGCACTTGCTCAAGATGTCGTGGATGCCAGCCGACTCGACGACGGCGCGCACGGCGCCGCCGGCGATGACGCCCGTACCGGGCGCGGCGGGGCGGAGCAGCACGCGGCCGGCACCGAAGTGACCGATCACGTCGTGAGGCACCGTCGTGCCGATCATCGGCACCTTGAACATGTTCTTGCGGGCCTGGTCGTTGCCCTTGCGGATGGCCTCGGGAACTTCGTTCGCCTTGCCGAGGCCGACGCCGACGTGACCGGACTCATCGCCCACCACCACCAGCGCGGAGAAGCTGAAGCGGCGACCGCCCTTCACGACCTTCGCGACGCGGTTGATGTGGATGACGCGCTCTTTGAGCTTCTCTTCGTCGATATTTTCGATCGCCATCTTGTCCTCAGAACTTGAGACCGGCTTCGCGAGCCGCTTCGGCTAGGGCCTTGATGCGGCCGTGATAGAGGTAGCCGTTGCGATCGAACACGACCTGCTCGATCTTCTTCTCGAGGCAGATCTTGGCGATCAGCGCGCCGACCTTCTTGGCGCTGTCGGTCTTGTTGTCGTCGCCGAGCGTGTTCTTCAAGTCGCCGGAGAGCGTCGACGCGGCGGCCAGCGTCTTGCCGTCGTCGTCGACCACGACCTGCGCGTAGATGTGGCGGCCAGTGCGGAACACGCTCAAGCGCGGACGCTCGCTGGTGCCACTGATCTTGCTGCGAATGCGGAGCTTGCGGCGCTCCCGACCCGTGAGCTTGGCCATGGTTACTTACCCTTGCCCTTGGCGGCTTTGCCGGCCTTGCGGCGGATGTTCTCGCCGCGGTAGCGGATGCCTTTGCCACCGTAGGGCTCTGGCGGACGGAGATCGCGGATGGAAGCCGCCAGCTGTCCGAGCAGCGCCTTGTCCGCGGAGGTGAGCACGAGCTGCGTGCCCTTGGAGTCCGGCGGCACGACCGCCGTGATGGCGGCCGGGACCTCGACGTTGGTGGGGTGCGAGAAGCCGAGCGCGAGCGTGATGACCTTGCCCTTCACCTCGGCGCGGTAACCGGTGCCGACCAGCTCCAGCACCTTCTCGTAACCCTCGGCGGCGCCCTTGACGGCGCTGGCGAAGAGCGCGCGGCTCAAGCCCTGCAGGCGAGCGCCGTCGCGGCCCGGAGCCGAGCTGCTGAAGGAGATGGCGTCGCCCTCCTTCTTGACGATGACCTGACCGGGCAGCGGAATGCTCAGCTTGCCCTTGGGGCCTTGCACGTCGAGCTTCACGTCCGACACGTTCACGGTCACGCCCTTGGGGACGTTGACCGGGCGCTTGCCGACGCGAGACAGACGAACTTCAGGAGTCGCGGTAGCCATCACCAGACCTCGCACAAAAGCTCGCCGCCAACCTTTTGACGACGCGCTTCCTTGTCAGTCATCAGCCCGTGCGACGTGCTCAGAATCGAGATTCCGAGGCCCGACAGCACGCGCGGGATTTCGTTATGGCCGACGTACACGCGGCGACCGGGGCGCGACACGCGACGAATGCCCTGGAAGGCGCTCGTCCGCTCGTTGCCCGGACCCGTGGCGTACTTCAGCACGATGGTGAGGGTCTGGTGCTTCTTGGGGCCCCACTCCTCCTGGCGGACGTCGGCCACGTAGCCTTCGGCCTTGAGCAGCTCGGCCACGCTCTTCTTGAGCTTGCTGGCCGGCAGGCGGGTGAGCTCGTGACGAGCCAGAGCGGCGTTACGGATACGCCCGAGCAGATCGGCAATCGGATCGGTCATCATGGGATCACCAGCTCGACTTGGTAACGCCCGGGATCTCGCCCTTCAGCGAGAGGAGGCGGAAGCAAAGGCGGCACAGCCCGAAGTCACGGTAAACAGCGCGCGAACGGCCACAAACCTTGCAGCGGTGCACGACGCGGGTCGAGAACTTCGGCGGACGGTTGACTTTGGCCCACTGGGAAGCGCGTGCCATCGTTAGCTCCTGAACGGCATGCCGAGGTTCGCGAGGAGCTCCTTGGCTTCCTCGTCCGTTTCGGCGGTTGTGACGAAAGTGATGTTCATGCCCTTGATCTTCTCGACCTTGTCGAAGTCGATCTCCGGGAAGACGATTTGCTCTTTGAGGCCGAGCGTGTAGTTGCCCGCGCCGTCGAACGCCTTGGGGCTCACGCCGCGGAAGTCGCGCACGCGCGGCAAGCTCAAGGTCGTCAGACGATCCAAGAACTCCCACATCCGCTCGCGGCGCAGCGTGACCTTGGCGCCGATCGGCATCCCCTCACGCAGCTTGAACGTCGCGATCGACTTCTTGGCGCGGGTGACCACCGGCTTCTGACCGGTGATCTGGGTGAGCTCGGCCACGGCCGCGTCCACCAGCTTGGGATTACCAACTGCCTCGCCCAGGCCCATGTTGAGCACGATGCTCTTCAGGCGCGGCACCTGCATCACGTTCTTGTAGCTGAAGCGCTTCATCAGCGCCGGCACTACGTCTTTCTTGTACTTGTCGCGGAGCCGCGGATTGACGGTTTCGGACATGGCTCAGCTCTCCTTCGCGACCGCCAGCACCGCGCCGCTCTTCGCGATGCGCTGCTTCTTGTCGCCTTCGACCTTGGCGCGAACGCGGGTCGGCTTGCCGGACTCGGGGTCCACGGGCATGACGTGAGAGGCCGGGAATGCAGCCTCGACCTGCAAGATGCCGCCGCCACGCTGCGGCGTGGGCTTGAGGTGACGCTTGACGGTGTTGACACCCTCGACGACGACCTTGTTCTTGTCCTTCAGCAGGCGCGAAATTTTGCCGCGCTTGCCCTTGTCGTTGCCGCGGATGACGATGACTTCAGTGCCGACGAGCAGGCGCTCCATCACAGCACCTCCGGCGCCAGCGAGATGATCTTCATGAACTTCTTGCTGCGAAGCTCGCGAGCGACCGGGCCAAAGATGCGGGTACCAACCGGCTCGGACTGCGCGTTGATCAAGACGGCGCTGTTGTCGTCGAACTTGATGTAGCTGCCGTCGGCGCGGCGGCACTCGCGGGCGGTGCGAACGACGACGGCCTTGGCCGTATCGCCCTTCTTCACCTTGCTGCCCGGCAGAGCCTCCTTGATGCTGACGACGATGATGTCGCCCAGGTGCGCATAGCGACGGCGCGAGCCGCCCAGCACCTTGATGCACTGCACGCGCTTGGCGCCGCTGTTGTCGGCGACGTCGAGGAAAGATTGCGTCTGGATCATTTCAGCCGAGCTCCTGCGCCGGGCGGGTGATCAGACGGGTGACGATGAAGCGCTTCTCGGCCGAGAGCGGGCGGTGCTCTTCGATCTCCACGCGGTCACCCACCTTGTACTGGTTGGTCTCGTCGTGCGCCTTGTACTTCTTACGGACGCGCACGTACTTCTTGTACATGTTGTCGCGCTTGAAGCGCACCACCTCGACCACCACCGTCTTGTCCATCTTGTCGCTGGAGACGCGACCGATGAGCTTGCGGCGATAGACGGGCGAACCCTTGCTCTGCTCGGTCTCGCTCACGACTTGGCTCCTTTGGCGGCACGCTCGCTGAGCAGGAGCTCGATGCGCGCAATGTCCTTGCGGGTCTTGTTGATCAGGCTCGTGTCGTCGAGCTGACCAGTGAAGTTCTTCATGCGGTGCGAGAACAGGTCCTTCGACATGCTCGCCTTCAGGGCGGTCAGGTCTTCGGTCGACCGCTCACGCAGGTCCTTGGCTTTCCTCACAGTGCACTCCGAACCAGGAACTTGGTGTCGAGCGGCAGCTTGCTGGCCGCGAGCTTGAACGCCTGGCGCGCGTCCGCTTCCGGAACGCCGGCGATCTCGAACAGAACCTTGCCGGGCTTGACCACGGCCACCCAGCCCTCGACGCCGCCTTTGCCGGAGCCCATGCGGACTTCGAGCGGCTTCTTGGTGATGGGCTTGTCCGGGAACACGCGGATCCACAGCTTGCCGGCGCGCTTCACGTGACGCTGAATCGCCATACGACCGGCCTCGATTTGACGCGAGGTCACCAGGCAGTGGTCGACGGCCTGCAGCGCGAAGTCACCGAACGACACGTCGGAGCCACGCCAGGCCACGCCGCGGTTCTTGCCCTTTTGCTGCTTACGGAACTTGGTGCGTTTCGGTTGAAGCATGGCGCATCACTCCGGGATCCGGCGGGCCTTGCGCTGCAAGACTTCACCCTTGAAAATCCAGACCTTGACGCCGATGGTGCCGTACGTCGTACGGGCCTCGGCCAAGCCGAAGTCCACGTCCGCGCGCAGCGTGTGCAGCGGAACGCGGCCCTCGCGGTACGTCTCCACGCGGCCCATCTCGGCGCCGCCGAGGCGACCGGCGCAGCGGACGCGCACGCCCTTGGCGCCAAACTTCATCGCGGTCTGCAGCGCCTTCTTCATGGCGCGGCGGAAGGCGATGCGGCGCTCGAGCTGCGTCGCGATGTTCTCGGCCACGAGCTGCGCGTTGGTCTCTGCCTTGCGCACCTCTTGGACGTCGATGAACACCTCGTTGTCCGTGAAGGACTGGACGCCAGCGAACTTGGGCTCACCCTTGGTGGCGGTCTCGAGGTTGCCCGTCTTGAGCGTCTCGATGCCCTTGCCACCCTTGCCGATCACCATACCCGGGCGCGCCGTGTACACGATGATCTTGGCCTTGTTGGCCGCGCGCTCGACCTCTACGGACGCGACGTTCGCGTTGTAGAGGTACTCCTTAACGGCCCGCTTGATGCGGATGTCTTGGTGCAGCCAGTTTTGGTACTGCTTGTCCTCGTACCACTTGCTGGTCCAGGTCTTGATGACACCTAGACGGAAGCCATAAGGATGAGTTTTTTGTCCCATGGTTGGTTCTCGGCTTCAGCTGGCTGTGGCAGCGCTCAGCGCTTGTCCAGCTCGATGTTGATGTGCGTCACGCCCTTCTGGATCTGGGTCGCGCGACCTTGAGCGCGCGGCCGCCAGCGGCGGAGGTGAGAGTTCGGCCCCTTGTCGGCGGAGGATCGGCTCACGTAGAGCGAGTCCAGATCCACGCCCGGGTTCTTCTGCTTCGCGTTGGCGAGCGCGCTCGCGAGCAGCTTCTTCACGAAAGGCGCGCCGGCCTTGTAGGTGAAGTCGAGGATTTGCAGAGCCTCGTTTGCGTCACGCCCCCGAATCAGATCCACGATCATGCGCGCTTTGCGCGGACTGATTCTCTGAAAATTGGCTTTGGCGTTGCTGATCATGGCGACAGTTTCTCCGTGAGACTTGTCGACCCCCGGAGCGGCGGTTTGCCGGCGCTCCGACATCCGTCACTCGAGGGCCGCGGCGATGAGAGGCTCCTCCCGGGGGAGGGACCCGCCGCGCGCCGCCCGTTTGGCGGCTGGCGAAGCCCACCATCAGGTGGGCCAGCTAAGGGGACGCGCTTCGTAGCAAAGGGGCCCCCGCTAGGCAAGGGTTCGACGCGATCTTCGGCACGGATTTTTCCATGACCCCTGAGCGAAGTTTCAGTAGACCGCGATTTTTGAGCGGGCAAAGCCTGCTGGGATGTCCAAGCCGGGAAGCCGCTGAGTCATTCCCGGGCGCAGGGTAGCGCGGTTCCGCCGGGGCGCCAGACCGGCGCGCCCGCCTACTTGACGACGTCCCGACGCCGGCAGCCGAGCTTGATCTGAACCGAGCCGGCGCCGGGCTGCTTGAAGCGCTCGCAGGCTGCCGGGCAGATCAGGATGTGGCCGGGCACGCCGCCGTCGTCGGGGTCCTGATCGTAGTACCAGCCGCCCTGGGTCGGATCGGCGTCGCAGCCGGACCAGTCTCGTGCGTAGCCCAGCGTGAGCGGGCCGCCCGCGCCGTCGAGCACCACGTTCACTCGCTCGTAGTCCACAGGCTTGCCCGGCTCCGCTTCAGGCACCAGCAAGTCGCAGCTCAGACGTGAGGCGCGGATCTCGTCCAGCGCATCGCGAAACTGCAGCGTGACGTCCCCTTTCGTGTCCACGATGAAGGCCGCTTCGGTTCCCCCCGCCTGCGCGATGGTGTCCAAGTTGTCGGCGGCGCCCCGATCGTCGGGACCAATCACGCCGATCACGAACGTGGAGACCGACGGCGTCGCCAGCACGGCGGCTCGCGCCACGTTTGCGACCTGCGGGATCGACACCGGCGTGCAGAGCGTCGGCAGGCCATCCGTCGCGAGCACCGCCACCGCTTGGCGATCGCCGTGCGTCGCCGCCCACTCGGCGGCCTGCGCGAGCGCGCCTTGGAGAGCGGGCCCGGTCGGCGTGCCCCCCTCCGGATCGGGCTCGGTGCCGGAG
>JAEYOT010000364.1 GCA_023411445.1 Pseudomonadota bacterium | reverse complement strand
TTGGTCAGATCGGTGCCGTCGAGGAAGTAGGCTCGGAAGAGCGCACGCTCGAGCGCGCGCTCGTTCCCTCGCTCAGCTGCGCGGCGTAGCAGAGCATGGGCGCGAATCGTGGGGTAGAGGCGGGGGTGCTTCGCGAGGTCGAGCTGAATGCCGCTCTCTCTCGCCACCGTCTCCACCCGCTGGAACATCTCGGTCGGATCGCGCCCCGTTTTCGCCTGCAGGTAGGCGCGGACGTCGGTGCCCTCGTCGGGGGTGTCAGGCAGCAGCAAGAACGCCCGATGGCGGACGACGACGCGCTCTCCGAGCCCGCTCGCAGCGATGGCGCGATCCAAGCGCTCGGTGCCGATGAAGCACCAGGGACAGACGAGGTCGGTATAAACATCGACAACGATCGGGGACATCGAAGGCTCCTGCTCCTGCTCCCGCTGGGGTGCAGCCGCTGGCGAAGGCTCTTCGATGCGCTGCTCGCACCCGACGCTCAACACCGCGAGCAGCACGAGCCGGCGCGGAAGCAGCATCGGCTCAGCAATCTCATTGCCCACGCCCGACGCGGTTTGGCTCGGTCTCGGTGAAGTCTCGGTCCAGCAGGTTGGGCGCGATGGGCCCGTTGAGCTTTGAGTCAGTGGTCCGCTTGAAGCGGCGCTTTCTGCGGCCTTCAAGGCCATTGTCTCGCATCAGCCGTCGATGCGCTTCCGTCCGACGCGAACACCTCGAGCCTTCAACTCCTCGTGCACGCGCGGGATGCCGTAGACCTTGCTGCGCGGTGCACCGCTGCGACCGTGACCGCAAGCTGCGCGTCGGACTTCGCGCGGGCCCGCGCCACGTGGGGTGTCCACGAAAGCGGGGGATTTCACATGGCACACGCGACCGCATCTGAGCGTGGCACTTGCGGGCTCGCCGATTGCCAAGGGCGCCTGGTGGTCACATACTCATGACCACGGTCATGAAGCGAACCATCAACGCTGGAGACTTCAAAGCGCAGTGCCTCAAGCTGATGGATCAGGTCAATAGCCAGCGTTCGGAGGTCGTGATCACCAAGCGTGGCGTCCCGGTGGCGCGCCTGGTCCCGGTCGAAGCCGCCCCGACGAGCATCTTCGGCTGCATGGTGGGGACGGCGGAGATCCTCGGCGACTTGCTGGAACCCGCCGCGGACCCGAACGACTGGGAGGCCAATCGGTGACCCCGCTGCTCGACACGCATGTTCTCGTTTGGATGGCGCTAGAGCCGAAGCGCGTTTCGCGAGAAGCGCGCCGGCACATCGAGCGGGCTCGCGTCAAAGACGGTCTGGTTGGGGCGCTCGGCTTCGAAGCGACGTCCAACGCGGTCTAGCGGTCGCGGGTGAGCGTCGTTGGCGACCGTTGTCACCTTGAAAGCCCGACCTCGAACAGCTCCTCGATGGCCCATTTTTGCCATAAAACGGGCCACCGTGCAGCGCGCGACGCGAACATCCTCACGGCGTAGCTGTCGCCAGACTGCGAAGAAAGCTGATGCCTTGCGCAGAATCTCGTTGGTGCGACGCAGCTCGTGCACCTCTGGGAAACCTGGGGCGATTCACACTTGCGGCCATCAAGATGGGCTCGGTGTAGCGGTTATGGAGCTGCCTTCGGCGGCCGCCCGGAGGCGAAGAGAGCGAGATGGCATCAGAGGCGTTGGCGACCTGCTCCCCTGGCTGTATGGAGCCGGTGCGACGCCGTCAGAGGAGCCGGATCACAGCAGGTTAGTAGCAACGCCCAAGGGCAGCATCGCGGTGGCGATATTCAGGCAGACTCGACGAACAGGGTTTGGTCCGAGAGGTCCAGCATTTGCCAGAAGCCCAGCTCTTCGGGATCCTCGAACCCGAATGCGAGCCCCGTGTAGGCCTTGCCGAGGTAGCTGACGTCGATGACCTCAACGGAGGAGACGCTGGTCCCAATCTTGATGTTGCCGAGGTCGACGACAACCTTCATGCCGGGTTCTACGTCACCTGCCACGATGTCGCCGACCGCGACGAACAGGTTGCGCCACCGCACGAAGAAGGATCCGACGACGTAGAATTGCGCTGTCATGGCGAAGCCCCTTCCTTCCGGTAACCAAGCGCCAGCCTAAACAGAATCTCTTTGCACCCACTGCGAAGTGAGAAGAGCCGAGCCTCCTTTGGTTTCGTCGTGTTTGACGCTGGCGCTCCCGATACGATTCGAACGTACGACCTTGGCTTTAGGAAAGCCCTGCTCTATCCAGCTGAGCTACGGGAGCGGATGGGCGCGGAACTTGTCACGTTCGCGCGGGAGGCTCAAGGCGTAAGGCGGCGCAGCGGGGCGCCCGGTCGTCGGCGGGCGGGCGGCGGGCCGAGGGCTCGTTGCTGGCTGGGCAGCGCTTAGAGCGGGGTGATGGGGCCGGCGGTGCCGGGGGCGGCTTCGGTTTTGAGGGCGGCGATGATGTGGCGTTGGATTTCGGCGAGGCGGTTGGCGGTGAGGGGGGCGCCGCCGGCGTCGCGCAGGGTGAAGCGGTCGCTGGCGACGCCTTGATCGGTGCGGACCTCGGAGGCGACGACTTCCAGGCCTTGGTGCAGGAAGGAGAGGGTGATGGCGAGCAAGAGGCCGGGGCGGTCCGGCGTGACGACGTTGAGGATGACTTCACCGCGGCGGAGGGCGCGCGTGTCGTAGAAGACGCGGGGGCGGACAGGGAGCTCCGGTGCGACGCGCTCGAGCTCTTGCACGGCGAGGCGGCGCGCTTGTGATTCTTCGCCGACGAGCTCGTCGAGCATGCGGCTCACGCTGGTGATCTCTTCGGCGTCGATGTGTTGGGGGAGGCGTGAGGGACGCGCGCGCTTGACCCAGAAGAAGTCCACCGCCTCTACGCCTTGCGGCGTAGAGCGGCAGAAGATCTGCGCGGAGGTGACGTCCAAGTGGTGGGAGACGAAGGCGGCGCTGACGAGTGAGAGCAGGCCGGGCACGTCATCGGCCACGACGCACACGATGGTGGTTCCGCCGGGCAGCTGTCGCCACGGTGCGGCGTGGGCGCGCGCGCTGCCGCGGGCATTGACGATGGCGACGTGCTCGACGATGTCGCGCCGTTCGAAGATCTGCGTGTACGCAGACGGCATGGACGCGACGAGGGTTACCAGAGGATCTGCAGCGGCGACGGGGCTGGACGACGGCACCATGGGGAGCTTCAAATTTCCTGCTCCGCGTGTGTTCGGATGGTGTCGCTCGCGTATCGCGCTCGCTAATAAAATGGCGACGAATGTGGGCCAAGGTGGGGTGGGATGCGAGAAAGCGCGGCAGAAATGCTACGAATTGGCCGAGCGTTCGCCCGTACGCTCATGATTCTCCAGGCATTTATGGCTTAAGTACGTACGGGAAATCGCCGTTCTGGAGCTAGCAGTGTCGCAACGCCACAGCGAACCGCCGCGCCTGAGCGATGCGCCACGGTACAGCTTGCCTGAGCTGCGCGCGATCTCGTCGAGCGCACAGGGGCGCCTGTCGCGGGTGTCGCGCGTGCTGCTCGTGGTGATGGGCCTGCTCTACGCGGCGTGGCAGCCGTTCATGTTGTGGCTGTCGCCCGGGGCTTGGGATCCGCTGTGGCTTCGGCTGCTGATCGCTGGGCTGGGCGTGGCTGGGGCGGTGTTGACGTTACGGCCGCGCTGGGAGCCGGAGGTGCTGCGCCTGGTGCATGCGCTGGTGGTGGTGATCACGGCGCACTCCTTCGCCATCACTGCCTTCAATCAGCTGCCGCCCAGCTACCTGATGGGCCTGTTCGTGCTGCAGACGGCGGGCGGGTTGCTCTTCTTCACCACGGCGAGCATGGTGGCGTACGGCAGCTTTGCGCTCGGGCTCGCGCTGGCGTCCGCGCTGTTCGCTCAAGCTCCGCTCAGCTCGCGCGGGATCTTGCTGCTGGGCGTCGTGACGATTCAGGGGCTCTTGGCGCTCTCGGTCTATCGCCGGCAGATCGCGCAGCGCGCGCTGCTGGAGGAGCTGGAAGAAAGTGAGCGCCGCTTCCGCTCACTGGCGATGGGCGCTCCGGTCGGCATCTATCGGTGCGGCTTGGACGCCAGCTGCACGTTCACCAATGATGAGTGGAGCCGCTTGGCCGGCCTGCGCGCAGAGGAAGCGCTCGGCAAGGGGTGGCTGAAGGCAGTGCACCCGGATGATCTCGAGCGCTGCCACCTGGCCTGGGTGGAAGCGCAGCGAGATGGCTCCGACTGGGAAGCGGAGTTTCGCTTCGTGCACGCGGATGGAACGGTGCGCTGGGCATACTCCAAGGCCACCGTCGTCGGCGGTGAGCGCACAGCGCGCGAGCGCGTGGGCATGAGCGTGGACATCACGGAGCGGAAGCTGGCTGAAGAGTCCCTGCTTCGCGCCAAGGAGCTGGCCGAGGCCGCCACGCGCGCCAAAACCGAGTTCTTGGCCAAGATGAGCCACGAAATCCGCACGCCCATGAACGGCGTGCTCGGCATGCTGGAGCTCGCGCTAGAAACACCGCTCGAGCCCGATCAGCGAGACTACGTGGACACGGCACGGTCCTCAGCCGCCAACCTGCTCGGCATCATCAACGACATCTTGGACGTGTCGCGCATCGAAGCGCGTAAGCTCGAGATCGAGGCCGCGCCGTTCAGCTTGCGGCAGCTGCTGGATTCAGGTCTGAAGCCGCTGGTGACGCTGGCGCGCGGCAAAGGGCTGGAGTTCGAGCTGGACGTGGGGCTGCACGTGGTGGACGGCCTAGTGGGCGACGCGCGGCGCTTGCAGCAGGTGCTGGTGAACCTGGTCGGCAACGCCATCAAGTTCACGCGCAGCGGCAGCATCCGCCTGACGGTGACGCAGGCGTCCAGCTGCGATAAGCGCGTGGGCTTGGTGTTCTCCGTGCGCGACACTGGCA
>JAEYOT010000577.1 GCA_023411445.1 Pseudomonadota bacterium | reverse complement strand
CCTCCGCCGCGCGGGGCGACCACAACGCGGCCGTGCAGCTGAGCGAGCGCGAGCTCGCGCAGACCGAGGGAGAGCTGGCCAAGGGCAAGCTGGCGGGTGAGCTGGCGCGCCTGCAGCGCGACGGCTTGCGCGACGATCGCCGCGCAGAGGAAGCCGCGCGCCGCGCCCTGCAGTTCGATCCAACGAATTTGGACGCGCTGGTCGTGCTCGGTGACATCTCGTTCGAGGCCAAGCGCGCGCTCGAAGCTGCCAAGCACTACGAGGGCGTGGTCGGGCGCGCCGACACGCTGGAGCGCAGCGAGGCCATCCGCGTGCTGGTGCGCTACGTGGACGCGCTGTCGCAGACCGGCTCCACGGAGCGCGCGCTGGCGCCGATGGACACGCTGCTGCGCATCGCCCCCGACGACTTCGAGGCGCTGGAGCGCGTAGCGCAGGTCACGTTCGACAACGGCTCGCCCCAGCGCGCGGCCGAGCTGTTCCGCGATCTGCTCGCGCGCTTCGGCACGCGCATGAGCGACGCCCAGCGCGGGCTGGCTCAGTACCGGCTGGGCGAGTCCCTGCGCCAGCTGGGCGAGCTGAAGGAAGCCAAGCAGCTCTTGGAGGAGGCTTCGGACGCAGACCCGAGCAGCGCGCTGCCGCTGCAAGCGCTCGCCAAGCTGTACGAGAGCGAAGAGAAGTGGGCGGACGTCATCAAGGTGAAGACGCGCCACCTGGATCTGGCGGTGGGTGACGAGCGCGTCGAGCTGCTGATCGGGATCGGCGACATCAGCGGCGAGAAGCTGAACGACCGCGCCGCCGCCGCCAAGAGCTTCGTGGCGGCGCTGGAAGATCGCCCGGACGACCGCAAGCTGCTGACCAAGCTGATGCAGCTGTACAGCGAGGAGAAGGACTGGAACAGGCTGGTCGAGGTCGTGCTGCGCCTGGCCGAGTTCGTCGACGATCCCAAGCAGAAGGTGAAGTACCTGCACACGGCGGCGATCGTCACCGCGCGCCACACGGGCGAGGTCGAGCGCGCGCTGGAGTTCTACGAGCAAGTGCTCGAGCTCGAGCCGCGCTTCGACAAGGCCACGAGCGAGGCGGTGGAGCTGGAGCGCGAGCGCGGCAACTGGGAAGGCGTGGAGCGCCTGCTGCGCCGCCGGCTGGACGCCGCCACGGAGGCGGACGACAAGGCCGCGATGCTGGAGAGCTTCCAGCATCTCGGCGAGCTGTACGAGCAGAATCTGGGCTTGATGGATCAGGCCATCGACGCCTTGGAGGCAGCGCAGACGCTCGAGCCCGAGAACAAGGAGCGCGCCGAGCACCTGGGTGCGCTGTACGCGACCGATCCGGAGAAGTACCTGGACAAGGCCGTCGCCAGCCAGGCGCTCTTGCTCAGCCAGAATCCGTTCCGACCCGAGTCGTACAAGGCGCTGCGCCGGCTGTACACGGAGACCAAGCAGGCGGACGCCTCCTGGTGCTTGTGCCAGACGCTCAGCGTGCTCAACCTGGCCGAGCCGGACGAAGAGCGCTTCTACAAGCGCATGAAGAGCGACACCGCGGCCCCGGCGCAGACGACGCTGAGCGACGAGGATTGGCTGCTGCTCTTGATGCACACGGACGCCGACCCGCTGCTCACCAGCGTCTTCGCGCTGATCGAGCCGGCCGTGATCGCGAAGCGCAGCCAGACCGCGCAGGAGCTCGGCTACGACACGAGCTACTTGGTGGACGTCACGCAGCACCCGTCGCCGGTGTGCCAGAGCCTGTACTACGCGGCAGGGGTGCTGGGCATGCCGGTACCGCCCGCCTTCGAGAACCCAAACGATCCGGGCGGCTTGTCGTTCTTGTTCACGCACGAGCCCGCGCTGGTGCTGGGCCAGACCGCGCTGCGCTCGGACGTGCCGCTCCAACCGGCCGGCTTCATCGCAGGCCAGCAGCTGACCTACCTGCGCCCGGGGCTGTACCTGCGGCACCTGCTGGCCTCCGGCACGGCGCTGAAGGCGTGGCTGTTCGCGGCGATCAAGCTCACCTCACCTCAGTTCCCCGTGAGCCCGGAGCTGGAGGGAGCGGTAGCCGAGGCGATGCAAGCGCTGGACGCTGGCGTCACCGGCCAAGCGCGCGATCACCTGACGCGCGTCGTCGCCAAGCTGCTCACCTCAGGCGCGGCGCTGGATCTGAAGCGCTGGGTACGCGGTACGGATCTCACCGCCGATCGCGTCGGCTTCCTCCTAGCGCACGACCTGGAGATCGCCACGCAGATCATCAAGGCGTCGGACGAGAGCACCAGCTCCGTCAGCACGGACGACCGCTTGCGCGAGCTGGTGCTGTTCAGCGTCAGCAGCCAGTACTTCCAGCTGCGCCGGCAGCTGGGCATCGCCGTGGACTCCTGAGGCTACCCTCACTCAGCGGCGCCGGGCGCGCTCTTGTCTCCCGGCGTCGTGACGGGTGCGGGGAGGAAGTTCAAGCGCGCGAGCGCGCCGCTGGCACGCCAGCCGTAGGAGCCGTCCGCGCGCTTGGCGCGCTTCATCTTCGGATCCAAGTCGAACAAGCCGGGCATGCCGTTGCCGCCGAACAAGCTCTTGGTGAGGTCGCTCTTGTTCGTGTACCGGTCTTGGAACTTGAAGGAGATGGTCAGGCTCAGCACGCTGCTGTCGAACGCGTCGCGCAAGCGCAGCGTGCCTTCGGACTCCAGCTTCAAGTCCGGGCCGTTGGCGGAAAAATTGGTGATCTTCAGCTGCCCGGTCTTGGCCTCCGCCTCCAGCGTGAGCGCTCCGGCTTCCAGCCGCGGTAGCGCGATGGTGTCCCGGATCTTCGCCTTGCCGTCGCCAGCGGAGAGATCGGCCACCTTCAAGCTGATGGTGCCGTCGGCCTTGGACAGGCGCTGCTCCGGCATGACCAGATCGATCTTGCCGCTGAGCGTGCCGGCGAGCGGCAGCCCCACGATGTCGCCAAACAGCGGCGCCTGGCCCAAATCCAGGTCCTCCAGCTCTACCTCCAGCTCCCGCCCCTCGTCCGTAGCGGAGGTGTAGCCCCACACCTCGCCGCCGAAGGCATCGGCGCCGAACGAGATGTGCACGGTGCCGAACAGCAGGCGCAGGAGCGAAACAGAAGCGTGCGCGTGGTCCACCGTGAGCACCTTGGGCTTGCCCGGCTTGCCCTGCTCATCCGGCTCGCCCTGCGAGGTGAGCGTGACGTTCTCGGCCTCCACGCCGTGCATCCAATACGAGCTGAGCTCGCCCAGCTTCAGGCGCATCGGGTTCGGCCCCGTCTGCCGCGCGTTGAACTCTTGCACGATGCGATCGCCCAAGCGCTGGTACGGGAACGTGAGGTA
>JAEYOT010000127.1 GCA_023411445.1 Pseudomonadota bacterium | reverse complement strand
CGCCAGCACGAACGTGCGGATCTCTTGGCGCTGCGTCTCGCGCTCCGCGCGGCGCGAAGCGCCCACGATCGTGGCTACCTCGCTCGGGATGATGTGGCGATTGGGATGGATGGGGATGAGGTAGCCGCGGCGCTCCAGCGCAAAGCCGACGCCACGGCGCGAGGGCGTGGCGCCAGTCGCGCCGCGCAGGCGCAGCGGCTCACGCTCCAAGTCCAAGAGCTCGTCCGTCTCCACCTCGCCGCCCACCGTGTCCACGGCGGCGAGCAACTTGCGCTCCAGCGGAGCCAGCTCCTCGAGCTCGCGAGCGAGCTTGGCCGGATTCGTCAGCACCTCCCAGGCCGGCTCCAGCGCCAGCGCCATGGGTGGCGTGGCAGGACGCCCCAGGTAGTGCCCCGCGATGCTCCCCGCAACGTCTTGATTCACCTGCGACAGCAGGGCTCGCACGCCACGCGGATCCTCACCTTCCCAGCTGCGTAGCTGCAGCATGAAGGCGATGGGCAAAAGCAGCTCCACCCCGCGCTGCGCGCCACGGACGAAAACGATGCCGCGCGCGACGAGCGGCTCCACCGCTGGCGGCAACGTGCTGGCCAGGAGCACGCCCTTGGCTTCGGCGATGCGGTACAGCAGCTCCCGTGTAGGGCCGGGTAGTAGACCGGTGTCGCGAATCTCCGGCAGCTGCAGCAGCATGCGGGCGACCTGGGAGGGCACGTCGATGCGCTTGGCCTCGTCGGTCCGGATCTTGAGCCGGGCGATGAGGGACTCCAGCTCCCGCTCGGGGAGGACGCGCAGCACGTCCACCAGCCGAATGGCCACCCCAGGCCTCTCGGTCGGCCCGCTGTCGCGTCGGGAATTACTCATAGATCCAGATAGCAAACCGCGAAAACCCAGCCCTGTCCAGTCAGGTCCTTCACCCTTCAGAGCTACGCCGAGCGCCAGGGGCTACTGTTTTCGTAGCGGGGGCAATGCGTCACGCAGGCTTTCTTCGTCGAATGCCGAGCGCGCACGTCGCCTCGCCCAGATTCTCACGAAGATTCCAGGTCTTCGGCGCGTGAGGCAGAGCCTTTCAGATCTGCATGGCGAACCTGCTTTAATCCCTCAATGTAGGGGGCGCGCCCCCAATCGCTGGCTCCGAAGCCTCGTCCCGCGCCGAGACGCGGCAAGCAGAGTCGAGTAATCCACGCCTGTCCATGATCCTGAGAGACCCCGTCCACGGTCTGGTTTCGTTCGAGTCGGAAGAAGAAGCGATCGTGCCGGCGCTGCTCGCAGCGCGCGAGGTTCAGCGGCTGCGCAGAGTGCGCCAAACCGGGCTGGCTTCGCTGGCTTACCCGGGCGCCGATCACACGCGCTTCGCCCACGCGATCGGCTCGGCGTGCGTGATGACGCGCCTGATTCGCCGGCTGCGCAGTATTCACGACGCGCTGCCCTACTGGCAACGCCTCACCACGGAGCGGGCGCGTGACGCGCTGGCGGCGGCGCTCCTGCACGACGTCGGCCATGGTCCGTTTTCCCATCTCTTCGAGCAAGTGCTGCCGCAGGCGCGCAAGCACGAAGAGTGGACCAGCGAAATCGTGCTCGACCGCGGCACCGACGTGAACCGCATCTTGCGCCGCTTCGACACCACGCTGCCGGAGCGCGTCGCCAACCTAGTGCAAGGCAAGCACGAGCTGACGTTCCTGGCCAAAGCGGTCAGCGGCACCTTCGACGTGGACCGTTGCGACTACCTGCTGCGCGACGCGCACGCCACCGGCGTAAGCTACGGCGCGTTCGATTTGGATTGGCTGCTTCGCAGCCTCCGCTTCGGCGTGCCCGCCGATGGCGCGGCGCCGCCGCTGGCCATCGACGGCGCCAAAGGCATCCCGGCGATCGAGTCGTTCTTGCTCGCGCGCCTGTTCATGTTCCAGCAGGTGTATTTCCACAAGACGGAGCGCGCCAGCGAGTGGATGCTGTCGCGCATCTTGGAGCGCGTCGGTCGGCTGACACAGGACGGCTTGCGTCTGGGCACGACGCCGAGCGCCGTGCGCGACATCGCCGTCAGCGGACAGACCACGCTCGGCGAGTACCTGAAGCTCGACGACGCCACGCTGTGGGTCGCGCTGGCTAGCTGGTGTGACGTGCAAGATCCCGTCTTGTCCGATCTGAGCCGCCGCTTCTACGCGCGCAACCTGTTCAAGACTTACGAGCTGTTCGGCGAGCAAGCCACGCCGGCCGCGCGGGTGAACGCGCTGCAGACCGCGCGTGAAATCGCCGCAGAGGCCGGGCTGGACCCCGATGTGTACGTAGGCCTGGACGCGGCGTCGACGGTCGCTTTCGACGACTCGGCCGATCCGCTGACGGTGGTGTTTCCGAACGGGAAGAGCCGAGCGCTCTCGGACGTCTCGTTCTTGCTCGGGCGCTTGAGGGGTGAGCGCATGGAGCGCGTCCGCTTGGTGTTCGCCCCAGAGCTTCGCGAGCGCGTGGTGGCGGCGCTGGGCGCGGGGACGACGCCATGAAATACCTGCTCTGCGCCGCGCTGCTCGGCGCGCTCGGCGTCTCGGCCGAGAGCGCGCGAGCGGAGGCCGGGCAGTACCGCCACGCGCCGCTGCCCGGCCACGATGGGGTGTACGGTCGGCTCGACGGCTCGCTGGACTTGGGGCTCGCCGCCGGTGTCGAGCTGGAGGCGGGCGAGCCGCGCGCCGTGCTGCGCGCCAGCGGGCACTACCTGTGGACAGCCGGTGTCTACCTCCGTTACGAGGACGGCTTCGGCGAGAACGAGCAGCGGCCCGAGCGCGCGCTCGCCTTCGGCGTCGACCTCAGGCCGCTGTTTCTGCCGCGCTTCGCGCTGGACGCGGAGCAGGGCCCAGCCCTGCTCGACTTGACGTTGGATTCACTGTCGCTGAGCGCTGGCGCGTACCTGGCGGAGCCTCGCGGCGACAGCTTCGGCGCCGAGCGCGGCTTCGACCTCGGCTTGGGCTTCGGCGTGCCGCTCCTGGCGCAGGCGACTGGGCCCTGGCTCTCAGCGCGCGCCGAGCGGCGCTTCGCGGACGTGGGCGAAGGCGCCTGGCTGTTCAGCCTCACCCTGTCCTACCAGGCCGTCATTCTGTCGACGGAGCCTCCACGCTGAAGGCGCCGGGTGGGAGCGGACGGAGCACTCCGTCCGCGCGCGCCTCGGCCACGTGCTGATCGACCGCCGCGCGCTCGCGCCGCAAGAAGTCCCGCACGGCGCGGTCCAGCTCACGGTGCCGCAGGAAATGGGAGCTGAAGGTGACGGTCGGCTCGAAGCCACGCACCACCTTGTGCTCACCGCCGGCGCCGGGCTCGAACTTGCGCAGCTTGCGCGCGATGGCTTGCTCGATGCCGAAATAGAAGCAGACGTTGAAGTGTAGGAACGGCACGTCCTCCAGCGCGCCCCAGTAGCGGCCGTACAGCGCACCGCCGCCGAGCAGGTTGAAGGCGCCGCCCAGCAGCTTGCCGCTCTGCTTGGCCACCACCACGTGCAGCGCGTCCGGCATGGTGCTCGCCACTTCCTCGAACAGCTCGCGGCAGAGGTACTGCCGACCCCACGCGAATTTCTCCACCGTGCTCAGGTAAAACTCGAACACGAAATCGATGAGCTCCGGAGTCAGCTCGCGCCCGGAC
>JAEYOT010000121.1 GCA_023411445.1 Pseudomonadota bacterium | reverse complement strand
AGTCACGCCACCTCGACTTCCAAGCGGCGTTCTTCGACCGCGCCGTCGCGCTCACGCCAGCTCTGTGGCGCGCGCCGTATCGCTGGCTGCTCCGCGGCTTGATGCTCGGCATCTTCTGCGCGGCTGTGGCCGTGCTGCTCCTCGATCACGGCCGCCTGCTCCGCCTCGCCGGCGCCAGACCCCGCACGCTCGTGATCGCGTGCTGGCGCGAGCTTACCTGTCGCCGCTTCCTGTCGCCTCCGTCGCTCCGCCCTGCTCGTCAGCCTCTGCCCCGCCCTGCTGCGTTAAGATACCGCGCGTGAGCGACGCACCCAGCAAGCCCCGCGTCCCGGTCCGCATTCGCTACTGCACGCAATGCCGCTGGCTCAATCGCGCCAGCTGGATCGCGCAGGAGCTGCTCACCACGTTTCCGACCGAGCTCGAGGTCACGCTCGAGCCCGGCTTCGGCGGCGTGTTCGAAGTGGAGCTCGAAGGCGCCGTGATCTTCTCCCGCGCCGAGCGCCGCCGCTTTCCGGAGCCGAGAGAGCTCAAGCAAAAGATTCGCGACCGCGTCGATCCCACCCGCTCACTCGGCCACAGCGACGAGCCGTAGCGGCGCGTCCGCCCGGCTACTCGAAGCGGCTCGCCCAGACGCCCAGCGGATTTTGCCACACCAGCACGGCTTCGCCCTCGGCGGTGCCAACGGCGTGGATGAGGATAGGGTTCTGTTCCGGAAGCTCATGTCGCTCGGACCAGGCACCGTTGGCGCCCAGCTGTCGTCGCCAAGCGATGCTGTCACCTTCAGGCCAAATGGCTAAGGCGCGCCCCAAGTCGTCGATCGCCAGCGCAGGCGCGTGAAGCGGGTCCTCGGTAGGGCCGAGCTTGACGGGATCTCCCCACCCGGCGCCCACGTCGTAACGAGCGACATAGCCGCTACCCTTGTAGTTCCACGACGCGAGGTATCCGACCGCGCCCATGCTCGCCTGCGTGCCCGCGTCCATCGGACCGAGCAGCTGCGTCGTCCAGGACTCGCCGTCGAACAGCGAGGCGCGCGCCATCGCGTCATCATCCCGCCACGTCCATAGCGCGGAGGCACCGTCGCCAGCCAAGGACCCGTGGGTGGGCGTGTGGCCTGGAGGGGTCACGGGCGTCGGCCCTCGCAAGGGGCCCCACGACGCACCGACCCCGTATGCGTAGCAGCGCCCGTCGTCCAGCTGCTGGACTAGGAACAAGAACCCGCTGCTCAGAGTAGCGACCCCACGCATCTCCGCGTCCGGCATCTGCTGCGACCCAGTCCAAAAGCCATCCCCGTCCAGGGCTACCGTCCGCACCACCCTGGGCAACGGCGCGCCCTCATCCCATGCCTGCAGGGCCATTCCATTGGCCGCGAGGGCACACCACGGTTGCGAGGTGACGCGCATACTTCCTGTCATTGCCGTCCCCCAGTTGCCGTTCGTAGCGCGATTCCAAAGCGTATCGTTACCGCTGAGGAAGGCCGTCGCTTGGCTGGTGCCGCTGACGGCCACGCAAGCGGTGCCATAGTCGATGTCAAACTCGTCCTGGGCCGGTTGCAGATCGCTCCACGCGCGAGAGAGAGGATTGAAGATCGCCACCATGCGGCTACTCGGCGTCTCAGCGTCGCTGAAGTGAGCTGCAACTTGGCCTTCTCTGCTTCCGACCACGCGCAGGTCTTCCAACTCCTTGCTCCAAAGTTGCTGCGGCTCAGAGAAAACGCCGTCGCGCACCGCGAACGTAAAGGTCGCGCCTTCGCCCAGCGCTCGACCTTTTTCGTCCGCGATCTCACCCGCGACCTCGACGGTGTACTCGCTGACGAGCTGTAAGAGAGCAGCCGGCTCGAGCTTGATGCTGCGCCGACCGACCTCGAGCTTGCCCGTCACTTCAGCTCCGTTCTTCAAAACGCGGAAGGTCTCGGCCGTCACGGTGTCCGCATCCAGCGGACGGTTGAACGTCACCTCGATGGTGGCCTCGCGCTCGACGTTGACCGCCCCGTCAGCTGGCGAAACGCTCACGATGGCAAGCGCTGCCTGCGCCGGCGCCCCCCCACGGGAGCCGCCCACTCCGGGGTTTCCGCTCTCCCCCGGATCTCCGTTCGCTCCGGACCTTCCGCCCGGGGTGGGCTCGGCGCTCCCATCCTTACCGCTAGTACTGCCACCCGAACCGCCAACCCCCGCGCGGCTCTCGTTGCTGCTGTCGCCATGGATTGCGCGCCCGGAGCAGCTCCACGAAGCGCTCAAGCTCATCGCCAACAAGCCGCTCCAGCGCCACCAACGCCGTCCCTCCAGCATCATCCACGCCACGGTGACACCGCAGCCATTCGTCGTCTAGCGGACACGAAAAAGACCGCGACGGATGGCTCCATCGCGGTCTCCTTCCACTGCGTGACCCGAGCTAGGTGCGCTGGGTTCCGCGCATCAACCGCACTTGATCGTGTACGTGTGCACGTGGCCGTCGTTCCACGTCTTCGTCAGCGTCTCGCCGCTCCTCAACTTCATGATGTCGTCAGCGGTGAACTGGCAGTCGTGCGGGTGGCCGTCGCCTTGGGGCGGCCACTCGAACTCCTCCGTCGCCTTGTCGCCGTTGATGATGGCGGCCAACTGCGTCAGCCACTGCATGCGCTCTCCCATGTTGTCCGAGAGGTGATCGTGGGGGCTGCCCGTGTGCGTGATGCTCATGATGCTTGCGCACATACCGCC
>JAEYOT010000084.1 GCA_023411445.1 Pseudomonadota bacterium | reverse complement strand
ACCCGCGACGCCGCCCGCTCCACCGCCCGCCGTCGGTGCCATGCCAGCGGCTGAGCCGCCGGAGCCTGCCGTCACGCTGCCGCCGCCGCCAACGCCTCCGCTAGCTTGACCAGCGGAGCCGCCTGGCGTGACTGGATCCGGGGTGGTGGCGTCCGAGCAACCGAGCGCGCTCACGAGCAGCGCGGCCAGTGCGAACGCTGGACGACCCAGCGGGCGATGCTCGCCGTGAGTAGCGACGAAGTGCGCGATTTTCGGGATCTGGTGCATACCTGCTCGCTCTTTCACTGCGCGGCCACCGTTAGCTTGACGGAGGCGGGGTTACTGACGCTTTTGCCATCGCTCACCAAGAACGTGAACGCATCCACTCCCGTGAAGTCCGGGTGCGGACGGTAGATGAGGTTCTTGCCGCTGCCTTCGAGCGTGCCGTGAACGGGCATGCGCGACACGCGGTAGTCCAAGGCGTCGCCATCGGCGTCCGCGCCGGCCAGCGTGATCGCGAGCTCGGAGTTCTTGGCGAGCGACAGCCCCAGGTTGTCCGTGGCCGTCGGCGCGGCGGGCCCGGGATTGAGGTTCATCGCCTGGAGCCAGGCCGTGAACACGGACACCGCGCTCGTGTCCACCAGGCCCTTGGCCAGCGGCGGCATGGCCGTGTTGTCCACCGCGGACAGGCGCTTGAACATGACCGAGCTCTCCGGCTTTTGCGGCACGAGCAGCTTCGCGTCCGCGATGCCGAGCGACTCGATCACCTCGCCACCGACGATGGCTTGCTCGGCGAGCGCGGTCGTGAGGCGCAAGTCGAACTCGCCGCGACCAGGCCCTTCCGGCCGATGGCAGTGGCTGCAGTTCGCGTCCAAGTAGGCGCGCGCGCGCTCTTCAGCGAACGCCGTGGCTTCGTGCATCGTAGGCATGCGCGGCAGCGAGGCCGGCATGAGCGGCGTGGACAAGAGCCCCAAGCCTTGGAGCGTCTCCAGCGCGTTGGCGGTGACGCCGCTCGCGGCGTAGTACAGCGGGCGATTGAGCTGCGCCGTCTTCGGCCCCAGCACGAAGTTGGCGCTGGGGTTGTGGCACTGACCGCATTCGCTGCGGCTCGGATAGTGCCAGGTTTGGCCGTTCACCGGCTCGCGGAACGACTTCGGGTTCTGCAGCTCCGCGTCGCTGTGATCTTCCTTCCAGCGGTAGGTCACGCCGTAGTAGCGCTGACCTTCTTCGTGCACCAGGAAGCGCGTCTCCAAGCGCCGGATGGCGCCGCTCTCTTGCTGCAGCTCGAAGTGCTTGACCAGCACCGTACCGACCGGAAACTTCCAAGCGCCGTCGGACGAGACGTCGATGCGCTCGTTCGCCGAGTCGGGCGTGCCGTCGTTCGGCACGATCAGCCAACGTTCCTTCTTGGCCGCGTCAGACCACAGCGGCGTACCGACGTCGAACGGGATGACACCGGGCGCCGGCGTCAGCGTCGCCAAATCGGAGAAGACCTTCGTTTGCGAGAGCAAGGCAGGCGGATCCGCCACCGGGGGACCGCTCGGCTCGAGGCGGTAGATCTGCCCGTTCGTACCGGCGAAATACACCTCGCCATCGCGATCTTCACCAAAGGTCACGACCTGAGTGAAGGGAGCCGTGAACAGCTCTTCGAGCGGGCCGTGCCCGGCGTCATCCTTCGTAGCCCACACTTTGCCGTTGGTGCAGTCGCTGAGCAGGTAGCGCCCGTCCAGCTTCGGGAGCGCGCTGCCGCGATACACGTAACCGCCGATCACGCACTTGCCCTCTTGCGTGTTGCCCTGGCCTGGACATGCCACATCCACCCCGGGGCAGCTCTTCGGACGGTCGTAATAGAGGTTGGGCTCGGTCAGGGTGCCGCGGATCATGGCGGGGCGTCCCGTGACTTGGTGGCCATTGAAGTTCCATGCGCCAAGCTCTTGGTTGCCTTCCCGGAATGGCCAACCGTAGTTGCCGCCTTTCACGATCTCGTTGATCTCCTCTTGGGATTTCTCCGGATCGTTGCCGCCCACGTTGCCGGAGATAAGACGCCCGGTCAGGCGGTCCATCGTCAGGCGATGAGGGTTGCGCTCCCCGAGCGCGTAGTACTCCTCCAGCACCCCTTCCTGCCCGACGAACGGGTTGTCGTTGGGGATGAAGTAGTTCTTGTTGTAGCTCTCGTCGTCGCCGGGGCCCGTGTCCCTGGGGATGGGGTGGCTGCGCTGCGGGTTCTGATCGACGTCGATGCGCAGGATGCCGGCCGAGAGGCGGTTGCTGATGTCCTGCCCGTTGTTCGGATTGCCGTAGTCACCCAACGCGATGTAAAGGAAGCCGTCCTTGCCGAAGGTCATGCCGCTGCCTCGGTGCAAGGTGGCGGACAAGCGCTCCTGGATCAGGATTTGCTCGGTGTTACGGTTGGCCGAGTTCTGGCCTTCGGTTGCGGTCAAGCGCGAGACGCGAAGAAACTGCGCGTTTCCTACCGCGGCCACGTAGAACACGTAGAAGTAGTTGCGGTTGGGTGAGCCGGCCTGCCCGTACTCGGGGTGGAACACCATGTTCATCAAGCCCGAGTCCTGCCCCGTGAACAGGCCTTGGCTCAGATCCACGAACACCTTGCCCGTGTCGTTACCGACGCTGGGATCGATGTACTTGATGGGGCCGTTACGACCGACCACGTAAAGGTGCGGCAGATTGCGGTGGCTGGCGATGCCCATCACGGTGGTCAGCCCGACGTTGCCGCTGACGGGCTGCGCTTTGACGGCGGCCGAGCTCGGCGTTGTCTTGGGGAATATGCCGTTGAAGAACGGCTGCACCGCCTCCAACTTCGCGACGCCCTGCGAGCCGAGGCTGGACTTGGGCACGACACTGCGCGCCTTGCTCGGGCTCTCCCACTCGACCAAGAGGCCCTGCTCCGCTCCGGCGCCGGCCTCGACCACGAGCTCGTAGCTGGTCCCGGCCGCGAGCCAGATCGAGCCGGTCGCGACGCGCGAGCCTTGGGCGCCCCAATCACGCAGGATTTGCTCGCCGTTCACCAGCGCGCGCACGGGACCGTTGGCGCTGACGCGGAACGTATAGTTCTCGGAGTACTCCGCGACGATCGAGCCTGACCAGGCCGGGCTCAACGCGACGGGCGGCGTTGGATTGAACGGTGGCGAGACGTCCACGCTCGGCGCATCTCCCGCCTGACCGCCGCCGCCGGAGACTCCCTGGCCCGCGTTACCCGCGCTGGCGCCAGCCTGACCGCTACCGGAGGAGCCCGCGCCACCCTGCGAGCCCAACGGCACCGTCGATGGCGGGTCGCTGCTGCAGGCGAGCGACAGCGGGAGCAAGGCGCAGCCGACCGCGAGACGGCGCGCTGCACGACTCAAGGTTGTTCGTCCGTTGTCCATCAGGGCTGCCGCGGTCGAGGGGTAGGTGATGTAGCGACCCCGCACCTGCTCAAGAAACGACCTTTCCCTTGCGTGGCGGGGCAGCACCTGACGCAGCATTCGGGTGATTGCCGCGGCGGCTCCGAGTTTGTGACGCTGTTGTGTGAAATCGTGACAACGCAGCGCGCCACTAGGGGCTCCGCGCGCTCTTGCACATAACGCGCACGGATTTGCAGTTAACGCGCACTACCGGAGGGGCGGCGTCGCCCAGCGGCGGGCGAGCTCAGCGTACACGTCCCGCAGGAGCGCAAGCTGTGCGCAGTGGTCCGGCTTGTCGTTGCCCGCGTAGCCCCTGACCTGCAAGTCTCCCCTTCGAAACAGCTCGACGAGCTGCAAGCCGTAGCGCTCTTCCTGACGGACCAGCTCCGGGCTGCCCCCCAGCTCGGCGATTAGGTAATGAGCCGTCTCCGTGGTGGATGCGAAATCCGGCGGATCGATGGAGGAGTGACTCACCAGCAGCCAGCCTTCACCGGCGCTGGCCTGACGCGCGTACTCCAGGAAAGGCGCCAGCTGCGCGCGAAACGCCTGGCG
>JAEYOT010000027.1 GCA_023411445.1 Pseudomonadota bacterium | reverse complement strand
GAACAGGGTCACGTCGCTGCCGAGCGCAGCCAGCACCCCTGCCAGCTCGACCGCGATGTAGCCCGCGCCCACGATGGCCACACGCTCCGGCCGCGCCGAGAGCTCGAAGAAGCCGTCGGAGCTGAGCCCGAGCTCGGCGCCGGGCACGTCCGGGATGCTCGGCCTCCCGCCTGTCGCGATCAGGATCGCGCCAGCCTGCAGCGTTCGACCCGCTGCCTCGAGCACGTCCTTCTCGAGGAAGCGAGCATGACCACGCACCAGCTCGATGCGATCCAGCTCAAGGTTGCGGGCGTACACTGCGTTCAGGCGCTCCACGTATGCGTCACGCCCGCGCTTCAGCGTGCCCCAGTCCAGCTCGGGCGCTTGCAGCGAGAAGCCGTACGCCGCCGCGTCACCCAGCCACTCCGCGCACTCAGCGGCGTTATACATCACCTTCTTCGGGACGCAGCCCACGTTCACGCAAGTGCCGCCCAGCGGCCCTTTCGCGATCAGGGCGACGCGCGCTCCATGGCGGGCCGCGCGGCGAGCCGAAGCCAGGCCACCGCTGCCGCCGCCGATCACCAGGTAGTCGTAGCTCTCCACGGCTCGTGGCTAGCATGTCACGCGCGAGGCCGCTGCTCTGGCCACTGATCCACTTAGCTGCTATCCAAGTCTCTGATAGGAGACAGCAATGAAGCAACGACGGCTCGGCACCACTGGCCTCACGGTCTCGGAAATCTGCCTCGGCACCATGACGTTCGGCTCCTTCGCCGACGAACGAACCAGCTTCAGCATCCTGGACAAGGCCTTCGACGCCGGCGTGAGCTTCCTGGATATCGCCGAGGTGTACCCCGTACCGCCCAAGGCCGAGTACGCCGGCCAGAGCGAGCTCATCGTCGGCAAATGGCTGAAGACCAAGCCGCGCGACGCCGTCGTGGTGGCGACCAAGGTCGCAGGCCCCGCCGGCGGTTGGTTCGTCCCGCCCGTGCGCAGCGGGAACACCTCGCTGGATCCGCACCACATCGAGCGCGCCGTGGACGCCAGTCTGAAGCGGCTGGGCACGGACTACATCGATCTCTACCAGACACACTGGCCCGAGCCGGATCTACCAATCGAGATCACGCTGGAGGGCCTGCAGCGCGTGATCCGCGCCGGCAAGGTTCGCTACGTCGGCGCCAGCAACGAGACCGCCTACGGCCTCACGCGCGCGCTCTACGTCGCAAAGCAACAGGGTCTACCCAAGTACGAGACGATCCAAAACAACTTTTCGTTGCTCAATCGCCGCTTCGAGGACGAGCTCAGCAACGTATCTCGCCGCGAGAAGGTGAGCCTGCTACCGTACAGCCCGATTGGGGGCGGTGTGCTCAGCGGGAAGTACGCCGGCAGCAAGTGGCCAGAGGGGGCGCGCTTCAGCACCTACCGGCACGACCCGGGGCGCGGACAGACCATGACGCGACGCTTCTTGAACGACAAAACCAGCGCCACCACCGCCCGCGTCGCGGAGCTGGCCGCAGAGCTCTCCGTCTCCCCCGTCACGTTCGCCGTCGCTTGGACGTTGTCGCACGACTTCGTCGGCTCCACCATCGTGGGGGCGACACGAGCAGAGCAGCTGGACGAGCTGCTCCGCGGCAGCGCGCTGGAGCTGCCCGCCGACGTCTTGGCGAAGGTGGACGCGATCACGAGCGAGATCCCGTACCCGATGGGCTGACCCTCTGTCTGTCTTGTTTCGTAGACACGCGTCTACGGAGAGGGTGTAGACTGCGTCCATGCTCGCGACGACGGTATGGCGCCTCATCGGGCTAGCGCTGCTGGCGGTATCCACGGCCACGGCCTGCAATCAGGCTCGTAGCTCGCAGGCAGCGCCAGGCAGCGGTGAGCTGGAGCTGAGCGAGCTGCGCTACATGTCGGCGCCCGGCACTGTCTCGCCGCTCGAGCTCGCCGAGGATCTGGGCTACCTGGCGCCGCTCAAGCTGAGCTACGTCAGCAGCACGACCAGCGGACCGCAGAGCATCCAGGCCGTGGTCACGGGCGACGTGGACATCGGCAGCGCCTTCAACGGCGCCGTGCTCAAGCTGATCGCAGCCAAGGCGCCGATCAAGGCCGTGATCGGCAGCTACGGGGTCGACTCGTTGATCTGGGGAGGCTACTACGTCCGCGAAGACAGCCCGATCAAGACCGCTCGCGATCTGATCGGCAAGAAAGTCGCCGTCAACACGCTCGGTGCGCACCAGGAGCTCGCGCTCAAGGAGTACCTGACGCGAAGCGGACTGTCCGCAGAGGAGATCAAGCAGGTGATGCTGGTCTCGCTCCCTCCGGTCAACGTCGAGCAAGCGCTACGACAAGGGCAGACGGACGTCTCGGTCCTGACCGGCATCTATCGCGACCGAGCGATGGAGCGGGAGGGGCTCCGCTTACTGTTCTCGGATCTCGAGCTGTTCGGCTCGTTCACAGCCGGCAGCTACGTGCTCAGCGAGCGTTTCATCGCGAAATATCCCAAGGCCGCGCGCCAGGTGACAGCGGGGGTGGGCCGAGCGCTGGACTGGAGCCGCGACACGCCACGCGAGCAGGTGCACGAGCGCTTCACCGCAATCATCGGCAAGCG
>JAEYOT010000933.1 GCA_023411445.1 Pseudomonadota bacterium | reverse complement strand
GGTCATGACGCCGGCTGCTCCCGCCGCTGGTGCGCCGCGACCCAGCGACGTGACGCCGCCCGTTGAAGCCCCCACGGCGCCCCCGCTCGCGCCGGAGCAAGACGAGGTGGCGCCCGAGCCCGCCGCGTCACCCGAGCCGGCTCTGCCGGTCCCGGTCGCGGTCCGCTGAGTCACTCGCCCGGCGCTACCCCGACCCGGCGCAGGCGCTCGGCGAGCCAGCTCGGCGCGTCAGTCTTCGGAAGAGGCCAGGCGCTGCTCGATCGCTTCCAGGTGCGCGGATACTTGCGGATCGCGTTGGCGCAGCGCCTCCACCCGGCGCACGGCGCTCATCACGGTGGTGTGATCGCGGTTGCCGAAGGCGCGCCCGAGCTCCGGGAAGCTGCACTTCAGGCGCTGGCGGCAGAGGTACATCGCCACCTGCCGCGCGAACGCCACGCTCTTGTGGCGATCTTTGCTGAGCAGCTCGGAGTTCGACAGCCGAAAATGGCTGCACACCGCGCGCTGGATGTCCTCCACGCTCATGATGTCGGCGCGCCGCGGCGACACCGTGTTCATCTCGCTGAGCGTGAACTCTTCGTCGATGGGGCGGCCCGTCAGCGAGGACTTGGCGGCCAGGCGGATCAGCGCGCCTTCCAGCTCGCGCACGTTGCTCTGGATGTTCTGCGCGAGCAGCACCGCCACCTCGTCCGACAGCGGGATGCTCTCGATCTCCGCCTTCTTGCGCACGATGGCGACGCGCGTCTCCAGCTGCGGCACCTGGATGTCCGCCACCAGGCCGCTGGTGAAGCGGCTCACCAAGCGCTCCGGCATGCGCTGCAGCTGCTGCGGATACTTGTCGGACGTCACGATGATCGGCCGATCCGCGTCGTGCAGCGCGTTGAAGGTGTGGAAGAACTCCTCCTGCGTCTGCTCGCGACCGGCCAGGAACTGGATGTCATCCACGAGCAAGAGATCGCAGTCGCTGCGGTAGCGCGCGCGGAACTCGTCCATCTTGTGGTGCTGCAGCGCCTCGATGAACTCGTTGGTGAAGTGCTCGGCCGAGACGTACACCACGCGCGCGTCCGGCCGCTCCTCCAGCACCTTGTGCGCGATAGCGTGCACCAGGTGCGTCTTACCGAGGCCGGTGCCGCCCGCGATGAAGAGCGGGTTGTAGCGGGGGCCACCGCCGCCCGCGGACGCGAACGCCGCCGCGTGGGCCAGCTCGTTGGATGGGCCGACGACGAAGTTCGAGAAGGTGTACTTGGAATTCAGCGTCGCGAGAAATTGCGCGCGTGAGTAGCGCGACGCAGGCGCGGGGCGCTCCGAGCGGCGGGAAGCCGGCATGGCCTCCGGCTTGGAGGGACGAGGCGTGGCGCGCCTTGGCTCACAAACCGGATGGGTGAGGCGATTGGAGATGCTCCAGTTGACGCGCAGCGCAGCGCTGGGCTCGCCGCTGAGGCGCCCCAGGTTGCTCAGCAGGTCCGGCAGGAAGTGAGCCTTGACCCAGTCCCGCACGAACTCGTCGCGCGCCGTGAGGCCGAGCACACCCTGCTCGAAGCCGTCGAACTGGATGCTGGTGAACCACTGCTCGAAGGACGCAGGCGAGCGCCCGCGGGTGTGTTCGAGCGCTTGGGTGAACAGGCTTTTGCCGGCGGGTGTTTCCAGGTCCATCACGAGAGTAGCGTCCCCAAATTGTCCACAGGGCTGTGGACACCAAAAACCCTAACCATGCTGCCGTCTTCGGCCGCTGGGGGCGAGCCCACAGCTTGCTGTGCTTCGGGAGAAGTCACGAGCGTCACACCGAACAGATTGAGCGCCGTCGGGTGCGTCACCCTGGTGGTGACGGTCCCTCGAGCGAAGGGAGGGGGAGCTAGCACTGACCTCGAGCAAAGTTCAACCAAGAGATTTGCGAAACGCGAGAAGTGAGCAAATTACCGCGGGCGCGTGCGAGGTGAAAATTTGGTGCGGATGGTTTTGTCGGAGCGCTCTTCGCGTCGCGATCAGTAACTCTGCGATCGCACGCGACATTCCGTCGCGGCGCCGGCACACCCTCGTGCGTTGGGCATCAACTTTCTTGGTTTCGCACGTCAAGCGTCGAACGTCGAACGCGTGCACTTCGCAGCTACGCTGGCCGAACGGCCGTCACGAGCGCGCGACACGCACGGATTTCTTGGCCTTCATCGTCGAGCGCAGGTAGTGCCGTCGTGTCGGTCCACTCAAGTCATGAGCTCGCTCTCGCCACGCATGTCGCGCCTGAGCCGTGCGTCGGCCTCGATCGCCTTCGCATGCGCAAGCGCTTGCATTTCTTGGAGCACGGTCGTTCGTGCGGAGCCGAGCGAGCTGCCGCCAGAAGTTGGCTACAACTACGGTGAGATCGAGACGGGGCGCACCACGGGCAAGAACGGAGCGAACCGCGCGCTCGGTAGCTCGGTGAGCGCGCTGTTCGACAACCCCGCCAACATGGCGGCGTCACGCGTGTACCACGCGTCGGCGTTGATGCAGCTGTGGCCGGAGGCGTCGCGACAGAGCTACGGGCTCGGCGCCGTGGACTCGATCGGCTCGAGCTCTCGCGTCGCGGGCGGCCTCGGCGCCACGTGGACGCGGCAAGACCCGGAC
>JAEYOT010000927.1 GCA_023411445.1 Pseudomonadota bacterium | reverse complement strand
GCCACGTGCTCGGCGGCAGCGCGGGGTGGCCGGACTCCGCCACCGCGCTCGGTAGCTGCGACAAGCGCAGCCCGCCTTGCTCGAGCGGCACCAGCCGACCGACGAACGAGCTCGGCGGTACGAAGCGCTTGTGTCCGGGGTCGTCGTCGTCGCGCGGCACGCGAACCTGCACCCACAGACTGTCGCTACCGCGCACGCGCGACAGCCGGAAGGAGTCCGCCTCCAGCGGCCTGCGATACGCGATCGCACCTTGCGCCTCCAGCTCACCTTCGCCGCGTACCCAGCTGTTGGCGTCATCACTCTGGGGAGTGAAGCCGGACAGCTCCCCGACCCCGCGCGGAGCGCCCGCCCGTAAGGAGAACGAGAGCTCCCCGCGGAGCGCCGTCAGCATGCCCAAGGAGCCCAGCAGCGTGAGCGTCATCACGCCCAGCGTGAGCTTGCGCCAGGGCCGGCGCGGCGGCGGCAGGGCCTCGAGATCGGCGTCGGGCTCGCCGGGCGCGGGCGGCGCCGGGACCTGGCTGTGGCTGGGCTCGGGGGGAGCGGTGGAGGGGGCCATGTCGAGTCTCGCGTACAGACACGCCGCAATCGCCGGTGTTCCGCCTGTTTCCTAACTTATTGAAGATAAAGTAAAATTCGGAATGCGGCTGAACTTTGGCCGGCGACTTGGATTAGCCTAGGAGATCGCCATGGCCTCCGCCAACAAGAAGATCCTCTGCCCGTCGTGCGGGTTCTCCAACAACGCGCCGCTCGCGAACAATCGCTGCGTCTCGTGCGGCGCCAAGATCGAAGACCTGAAGCGCACGCTCAGCCGGCAAGAGGAGCTCGAGCGACGCTACCAGCAGGAGGGCTTCAGCTTGCCGTGGTTTGGGGTGTCCATCGGCATCATCGCGGTGATGACGGCGGCGCTCGTCATGGGCTTGCCCATGGTCGTGCCGCTGTTCGACTTCGAGGGCTCGGCCGGCATGACCGTGGCGATCCCGGTTTGGTTCTTGGGCGGCATGTTGATCGGGCTGGTCTCCCCGGGCCGTACCTTCGTCGAGCCGATGGTGGCAGTGTTCTTGGTCGCGCTGCCCACGGCCTTCCTGCTGCACGCCGGCCAAACGGTGAAGACCATGCCGGCGTTCATGTACGTCTTGATGTCGGCGCTCGGCGTCGTGTTCACGCTGATCGGCTCCTACATCGGTGAGCGTATCCAGATGGGTCCGCCTCCGAAGTCCAGCCCGGAGTGAAGGCGCGCGTCCTCAGCGCCCTGGTGCTGCCCGGCGTTCTTCAGCTGGCCTGCGATCCGACCAAAGAGCTGCGCGAGAAGCAGAGCGCGGCGGGAGTCCTACGCGCCGTGGAGGCGGTGCGAAAGGCCGACAATCAGGACAAGGAAAAGGCCCTGCATTGGTTGGCGCAGGCGCCCTGCTCGGGCGAGGGAGTCTGTGAGCTGCGCGACGCGTGCCGCGCTGCCTACGCGCTGCACGTGGAGGGCTTGACCTTGACTCAAGCCGCCAAGCAGCAGCTGGCGGCGGGCGAAGACGAGCAAGCCGCCAAGCTGGTCGGCTCTGCCGAGCAGAAGCTGCGCCGCGCCGGGACGGACGTGGAGGCGTGTCTGCTGCAAGCGGTCGACCTGCGCCGCCGTTATTCGCTGGAGTAACCGGCAGCAGCGAGCAGCCCTCAGCCGCCACAGATCTGGCCGCGTGTGCACTGACTGATGCGCGACAACGTGTCGAGCGGGTTGTCGCACGACTCGGCGCGCAGCTCGGTCAGGCACTCCTCGAGCTCGCGCTGCTCGAGGCCACGGACGCACTCGCGTGAGCTGAGCTCCTCCCGCCAGTCGTTCTGGATCCGACTGAGGCAATCGTGCTCGGAAGCGAAAGTCTCATCGGGGCCGATGTTGCCGCACTGCTGCTCGAGCTGGCAGCGGGCCTCCGCGATCTGCTCGGCGGCCGAGCGCGCCCGGGCGGCGGGGGTCGGCTGCTGGCCGACGTCGCTGGCCGTGCTGGGCGCTCGCTCCGGCTCGCGATGGCAGGCCGAGAGCAGGACGAGCGCGCTGAGCAGGCGGGGCTTCGACAGGGAGGGCATGGGCACTGCCGGGACGTATTGCATCCATCGTGCCGACCACTCGGGAGCGCGCCACCGCCCTGCTCGCGCGCACAAACGGGTCAAGCCGTGGCGGTTTGACGCGACGTTGCGTGCCTGTGCTAAGACCGGCCCGCCGTGTTCGAGGCTTTAACAAAAGGTTTTCGCGAGGCGCAAAATCGCCTGGCGGGGCTCACGGAGCTCAACGAGAAGAACATCGACTCCGCCTTGAAGGAGGTGCGCGTCTCTCTGCTCGAAGCTGACGTCGAGCTGGGCGTCGTGCGGCGCTTCCTCGACGCGGTGAAGGAGAAGTCGCTGGGCGCCACCGTGCAGACGCGCGTGCGCCACCAGGGCGAGACGCTCCGGGTCAGCGCCGGCGAGCAGTTCGTGAAGATCTGTCACGACGAGCTCGTGAGCATGATGGATCACGAGGGCGAGCCGGTGAGCTTCGCCGACAGCGGCGTGACCGGCATCATGATGGTCGGCCTGCAGGGCTCCGGTA
>JAEYOT010000841.1 GCA_023411445.1 Pseudomonadota bacterium | reverse complement strand
TTGCGAGCCCAGCTCGCGCAATCTCAAGCTCGTCTGCTGCGCGCGGAGGAGCTGGCTCCGGACACCAACGGCTGATTCATGAAGCAAGACAATCCCGGCACCCCGACCGTCGAAGACCGCTCGCAAGAGTTCAAGCCGGTCACGGGCGGACCAACCGAAACGAGCAGCGCCGAAGCGCTCTTGATCGCCGCATACGTGCTGATGTGGGCCGTCTTGATGGGCTTTCTATTCGCGACCTTCCGCCGCCAGGCCGCGCTGAGCCAGCGGCTGGGCGAGCTGGAGCGGGCCCTCGCCAAGCGGCCGCCCGATTCGTGACATGACGATCGAGCATGTCATTTTCATCCCAGGCGTGCTCCTGGTCGGCGTGACGATCGGCTTCGTGCTGGGGGCGCGGGCCGTGAGAAACGAGATCGCGCGCATGAAAGAGCGCGCCAAAAAGTGAGTCTGCGCTAGTCTGGAGAGTCCCGCTGGCGTGTGCCAGCCATTGCTCCGGAGTACCAGCATGCTGAGCTTCGATCTGTCGGACGAGCAGAAGGCCTTGGTGGAGACCGCCAGGCGATTTTCCCGCGAGCGTATCGCGCCCATCGCAGCGGAGTGCGACCGCGAAAGCCGCTTCCCCAAAGAAGTATTCGTCGCCGCCCACGAGCTCGGCCTCGTGAACGCAACCGTACCGAGCGAGTACGGCGGCGCCGGCTTCCCGGAGCTGGACAACGCGCTGATCGCCGAGCAGCTAGCGTGGGGCTGTACCGGTATCCAAACCAGCCTGCTCGCCAACACGCTCGCGCTCACGCCGATCCTGCTCGCCGGCACTGAAGAGCAGAAGAAGAAGTACCTCGGCATGCTCACGGCGGAGCCGCTGTTCGCTAGCTACTGCACGACAGAGCCGACCGGCGGCAGCGACGTCGCGGGCCTCCGCACCACGTTCAAGGCCGTCGGTGACGACTACGTGCTGAACGGCGAAAAATGCTGGATCACCAACGCCAGCTTCGCCTCGTTTTACGTCGTCTTCGCCACGAGCGATCCGGCCAAGCGCCACAAGGGCATCGCGGCGTTCATCGTGGACCGCGACACGCCCGGCTTGAAGGTCGGCAAGCACGAGGACAAGCTAGGCCAGCGCGCCTCCGACACCGCCGCCGTGCACTTCGAGGACGTGAAGGTGCCGAAGGCGAACCTCTTGGCGACCGAGGGTGAAGGCTTCAAGCTCGCCATGGAGACGTTCAACCAGACGCGCCCGGACATCGGCGCCATGGCCACGGGCCTGATGCAGCGCTGCCTGGACGAGTCCGTCGCTTACGCCAAGGAGCGCAAGGCCTTCGGCGTGCCGATCTCCGAGCACCAGCTGGTGCAAGCCATGTTGGCCGAAATGGCGATCAGCACCGAGGCGACGCGCTTGCTGTACCAAAAGGCCGCCTGGAACCTGGACAATGGCGTGCGCGATCCGATCGTATCGAGCTACGCCAAAGCCTTCGGCGCCGATCGCGCGATGCAGACCGCGGTGGACGCCGTGCAGGTGTTCGGCGGCAACGGCTACGTCAAAGACTACCCGGTCGAGAAGCTGATGCGCGACGCCAAGGTGCTGCAGATCTACGAAGGCACGAGCCAGATCCAGCGCCTCGTGATCGCGCGCACGCTGACGAAGTAGGCGGAGGCCCCCGCTCGGCTGAGCTGCTCGCAGCGAGCAGCTCAGCTAGGGCCGGGCGAGCGAGAACGAGCCGACCTGGCGCGTCTCCCAGATGGTGCCTTCTCGGATGCGCTCTGACTTGAGCGAGCCGCGCAGCTCACGGCCGTCTTCGAGCGTGAGCTCGAGCTCGGCGGGCTCCAAATCGCGGTAGGCGCGCAGCGCGCCGACGACGGGGCCGTCGAAGCTGCCGTGGCTGGAGGTGATGACACCGCTCAGCGGCATGCTGCTGGTGGAGACGCAGGCGGCGGCAGGTTTGACGAAGCTGCGCGAGCTACACTGGGGCGTGACGCCCGGCGGCGCCGCGCGCTGGGTGCCAGTCTTGGCGGAGGCCTGCTCGAGCGTCAGCGTGAACGGCACCGAGATGCCGTCGATGTCCGCCATGCCCTCCCAGTCGCCGAGCACGGCCGCCTGCATGTCCTGCTCCGTGTAGTTGAAGTCCGGGTCGTCGCTGGAGCACCCGAGGTACGGGTTGACCACCAGGCCTACGCCAAAGACGCCGATGAAGAGCCAAGCGTTTTTCATCAGCGCGCTCCGATGAAGACGCCAGCCTGGTTGGACATGTGAATGCGCTGCCTGAGCTCGTGCTCCCGCGCGTCCAGCTCCTGACCCCGCTCACCGCGGCGACGGCGGTGCTTCAAGAACGAGAGCTCGATCAGGTCCAGCTGCTTGCGGCGGGCTTCACCGTAGCCCTTGGGGCTGCTCATCAGCGAAAAGAAGTTCCACAGCGGTACCAGCATCCAGTAGCTGGACGTGCGCTGCAGCTCCTTGGGGTGAAGCAAGCGCCCGGCTTCGTCCACCAAGCCCTTGAGCACGATGGCGCGATCGCGAACCGCCAGCGTCAAGATGACGACGAAGAACAGCGCGTTGAAGATCCAGAAGATGAACAGCTTGAGCACCAAGCCGCTGCCGTCGTTGTAGAGGAACGTGACCAGGTAGTTGTGCAGGAAGTGCAGCCCCACCGCGGCGCACCAGCCACCGATCGGCGCCAGCAGCTTGATGAGCCCGCTCGTGCTCTCCGCCGCGATGCCGATACCGAGCCCGGTCATGGCCGTGAACGAAGCGTGGCCGAGGCCGGCCATCACGGTGCGCAGCACGAACACCTGGAAGAAGGCTTCGCTGCCGTGCTGCGCGCCCGCGCTCGAGATGTAGAGGATGTCCTCCGTGAGCGTGAAGCCGAGGCCGATCACGCCGCCGTAGATGGCGCCGTCCAGCGCCCCGTCGATCTCCCGAACCCACAGCGAGGAAATGCCCCACAGGAGCAGCAGACCAAAGCCCTTGGTGGTCTCTTCCACCAACGGGGCGACGAAGGAGGCGGTGGAGGCGTCCACCAGCGCGGCCTGACCGGCCCCCAGGCTGGCACGGACTGCCCCCTCACCCAGCTCATTGCCGACGATGGCCGTGAGGGTGCTGACTACCGCGCCCCAGAAAAAAGCCACTGTGAGCAGCCAGAAGGGCTCCGGCTCGTAGCGGTCGCTGCCACGAATCACGAGGAAATAGAAGAAAACGGTCGGGGCGACAATCAGCAGCGCGAGGAGGGCCACCACGCCGCAGACGGTACCAGGCTCGGGCCGGGCTGCCCAAGTATGCTAAGAGCCAGCGCAAGGTATTCGTCGCGTGTTCGGGTTTTCGTTCGCCGAGATTTTCGTGATTTCTCTGGTGACGCTGGTGGCCGTGGGGCCACAGAAGCTCCCAGGGATGCTCAAGACCATGGGTCAATGGGCGCGCAAGCTGCGCAAGATGACCATGGACGTGCGGCAGCAGACTGGCATCGACGAGATGCTGCGCGCCGAAGGCATTCAGCTGTCGGAGCTGCGGAGCCTCATGCGCGGCTATCACGGCCAGGG
>JAEYOT010000830.1 GCA_023411445.1 Pseudomonadota bacterium | reverse complement strand
GTGCCGGCGATCGCGAGCTCGACGGGGCTTGTGCGATCGAGCAGCGTCAAGCGCAGGTCCACCCCCGGATCGCCGGCAATCACGCCGTCGAGATCGTAGCCGCCAACGTTGCCTTGGCTTCGTAGGTAGGCGGGGACCAGCAGCGCCACCTGGAAGCGACGCCACAGCGTGATGCCGCCCGAGAGGTAGCCGCCGAGCTCCGAGTCGATGAGCACGCGCTCGGCGCCGTCTTCATTGCGCAGCACCAGCGGATCGTCCGCATAACCCAAGGTGAGCCGCAGAAACGGCTTCACGCTGGGGCCCGACTCTGTGACGGGCGCCGCGCGCTCGACCCAGAGCAAGTCGGCCGGAGCAGCCGGCGCCGTGTAAGCATCCTGCGCGAAATCCGCAGCTCGAGCGTTCGCTGAGCACAGCACTGCCGCCGTGCCGAGCGCGAGCGTCATCACCGAGCGCACGCCATTGAATCGTCGCATCGACTCGCTTCTCCCCATGTTGGTGGTTATTCGTCCTCGTCTGGCTGCTCACTCACGCGCGCACTGACTCGGTGAACACCGCTGCTCCAGCCGTTCACACTCAGGACCTCCTTGTCGGGTTCTGCCAAGGAGGCTTCCAGTAGGGTGAGCTCGTCATGCACGCTGCTGAGCGCTGCTCGCGCCGACGCCGAGAGCCTTGCTTGGAGCTCAGGCGCCGCCTCTAGCTCTTCTTCCAACTCGCTCGCGAGCTGCTTCAACCTCCGCACGCGACGCGCGATGGCCTTGGGGCTCCGCGCTCCGCCCGATGCGCTGACGCGTGTGCGTCGCGCCACGCGGACGAGCTCCTCACTCGTCCAGCCGTGCGCCTGTGCTTGCGCCAACAGCGCTTCTTGAGTGGGAGGAGGCAAGGCCGCGACGGCGCGCAGGTGAGCGAGCGCCAGATGATCCATCGCGAGCACCGCCGGAAAGCGCTCCACCAGCTCATACACCTTCACGCAGCGCCACAGCGTGATGGCCGAAAACGGCAGATCGCCGCGCTCCGCCAAGCTGCGATAAGAAGGGTCGTTTCGGCCGCGATTTCGCAGCTTTTCCAGGCTGCCATCGAAGACGTGAGTCACGATCAGGCGCCCGACCTCCAGCGTGTACTGAAGCGCACGCATCCGCGCCAAGCGCCTGAGCTCACCAACCAACCAATCTGTTTTGTCGATCGCCGTCGCGGCTAGCGTCATTCCTGATCCCGCCCTGGAGGGCTTGCGTTCCCCTGGTGGAGCCAAAGCGGGCCTCGCGGCCGCACAGTGTGACTCCACAATCCAACGAAGCGTACTCTTCGAAGTCCCCTCCGACAAGTCCCACCCCAGTTGCGACCTTCTTGCGTAACTAGGCGCAAATGGCGGGAGGACTAGGGCAAGCGGAGGGGACGTAGGCTTTACGTTCGGCTCAGGCATCGCGGCGGCTCCTAGTTCGACAAGCCTCGTTTCCACTGGAAACGCGTGTCAGCGAGTCACCTTGATGCCGCTCGTGCTCAAGTCGAGACACTCGAACAGCTGCAGTTGAGTAAGGCCGAGCAGCGAACCATCGCCGCACATCCTGATTCCCCAGCCGCTCGTCCCAAAAGCCGCAGTGAGGTCCACATCGCCGAGCAGGGTCGCCATTGGGTAGGGGCTGGTGCTGGTGGTGGCGTGGACCTCCAGGCCGCTCGCATCCCACGAGACGGACGCGCCGGGCATGGCGATCGGAAGCAGGCGCGTGATGCCGCACAGCAACGAGCCGCCGTCGAGCTGCAAATCGCCGTCGAGCTTCAGGCTGCTGAGCTCTTGGTCGGCTATCAGGGCGGACACTTCGACGTCGGCGCCCAGGCTCAGAGGGACCTCCGAGAGCCACGGCACGGCCGCGCCAACACCCAGGTTGCCCTGGACTCCGATCAGCTGGTGCTCGCTCGTGGTGGAGACGACGACGCTGGTGTCGGCCAGCTCGAGCGCGGCGTCAGCCAGCGGCAGACAGGAGGTGTCCAGGCGCAGCGCGGGGAGATCGAGCGCGAGATCGAGCTGAGCCAGATCGCTCGTGCCGAGCGCGAGCATGACGTCCGCGCGTAGGTCCTCCACGCCGATCGGCAGGAGCAAGTCCCCCAGCAACGAAGCAGCGACGCCAGCGCTTCCGCTGATCGCCACGCCGCTAGCGCCCTGCGTGGGGCCAACCGCCAGGTCCACGTCCAAGAGCGGCACGGTCACGAGGCCACCGAGATCCACGTTGACGTCGCCCGAGAGCGCGAGGCCCTGTTCCGAACCGATACAGTCTCCGCCGTTCAAGCGCAGCGCAACCCCAGCCGCGCCCGGGACATCCACCGTGATGGTGATCTCGCCGTTGTCCTCGGTGATGTCGAGGCCGGGCAACAGGCCAGTGCCGCAGGCGCATTCCTGGTCAATTTCCGGCATTTTTTGCTCGTCGGCGGGGTCCGAGCCCATCGTGGCGTCGTCCTCGTCGTCGCCCTCGTCGCCGTTGCGCTCGTTGCCGCGTCGCTCTCGTTCCTGCTCGGCCCCGGCGAGCGAGTCGCTCTGGGCCGACATGTCGTCGCGTGCGGAGTCGCTCGCGGCTCCCATCCCTTCCTCCCCTTCTACGCCAGCGGGCACATCCGCTTCAGTCCCGGTGCCGCAGCCCTGGAGGCCAAGAGTGAGCACGCACAGCGCCAATGAGAAACGACCTGAACGAATCATCGATAGCTCCCTTTCGCGTCCGAAGACGAAGCCAGAGATGGCAACATCCGTGCCCGTCACGGCGTGAACGACAAGTGCCGACTTTCGTGAGGGGGAGCGGCGAGAGTGCAGGACCGTGCACCATGAAAGCGCACATCCGTGCACTCATGTCTGGGAGCACGGCAGTGTCGGGGTCGCCCGTACGCGATCTAGTGCTATGCTGACGAGCTGTGCACAATAGCGAGGGACGAGCAGAGGCGCGCGACTACTCCGTGCTGCTAGCGAGTGGCGACACGCAAGCAGCGCGCGCGCTAGCGGAAACGTTGCGCCGAGCGCGCATCGGCTTCGTGCAAGCCAAGACGACGAATCAGGCTATTTCTGCGCTAGATGGTGGCGATTTCGACGTCGTCATTGCCTCGGAGCCGGGCACGCGCGAGCAGGAAGAAGAGCTGCTTCGTCGCATCGAGAAGGTGTGTCCGGATGTGCCGGTGCTGGCGTTGGCTCCGGACGAGCAAACGCCGCCCGCCACGTACGCAGGCGCCTTCGACTTCATCGCGCGCCCGCACGACGAGCTGAGCACGCTAGATACGATTCGCCGCGCACTGGCAGTCGGCCGCTTCGCGCAACATTCGCCACCGCCGGCGGCGCTGCCCTCTTTGAATGAAGTGCCGGTGCGCTCGAAGGCCATGCGTGATGCCATAGCGATGCTCGAGCGCGTCGCGCCGACCAACGCCACCGTGATGATCCGCGGCGAGAGCGGCACGGGTAAAGAAGTCGTCGCGCGGCGCCTGCACGCGCTCAGCCCGCGCGCTTCCGGGCCGCTGATCAAGGTGCACTGCGCGGCCTTGCCCGAGCAAATCCTAGAGAGCGAGCTGTTCGGCTATGAGCGCGGCGCGTTCACCGGTGCGCATCAAAGGAAAGCTGGCCGCGTCGAGCTCGCCGAGCGCGGCACACTCTTCCTCGACGAAATCGGGGAAATTTCGGCCTCCGTGCAGGTCAAGCTGCTCCGGCTGCTGCAAGATCGAGAGTACGAACGGCTGGGCGGCACGCGCACGCTGACCGCGGACGTTCGCTTCGTCACCGCCACGCATCGCAACCTGGAACGCATGGTGCAAACCGGAGCGTTTCGGGAAGACTTGTATTACCGCCTCAACGTGGTGCGGGTGGATCTGCCGTCGCTGCGCCAGCGCCGGGAGGATATCGAAGAGCTGGCGCAGTACTTCTGCCGCACGGTGGCGAAGGAAGCCGGCAAGCGCATGAGCCTCTCGCCCGGCGCCGTGGCTCGCATCGTGAGCGCGGAGTGGCGCGGCAACGTGCGCGAGCTGCAGAACTTCATCGAGCGCCTGGTGGTGCTGGCGGACGGCGAGATCATCAGTGAGCAAGACGTGCTGCTGGAGCAGCAGCGCTCGCTCGGCTTGGCGGGGGAAGGAGAGCCGCGCATGGAGTCCAGCGTGGTGTCGCTGGATGTGGCGCTGCAGCGCGCGGAGCAACATGCGCTGGAGAAAGCGCTGCGCAAAGCCGCCGGCAATCGCACGGTAGCGGCGAGGATTCTCGGAGTGAGCCGCCGTGCGCTGTTTTACAAGTTGCGGGAACACGGTATCTCGTGAACGCGAAATGCCTATTGGCACGGACGATGCTTTGTCATGATCCGTATTCAGGGAATCATTGGATGGGAGTGACGGTCTCAACATTTGTTTGAGGCGGTCGTTCCAATCTTTGGCAAGCGCCTCCTAGCGAGGCGGGGGACGAAAAGAGCATGCGAAACTACATGAGCCGCGGCTGGTTGGCGTTCGGAACGTGCGTGGTAATGGCAATGCTGGGCGGTCCCTCCTGCGCCGCAGGCGAGGTAGAAGACGTCGGGGAGCTGCAGCAGGAGCAGCTGTCCCTGCTGTGCGCTACCAACAGTAACTGCAATGATAGCGATCCCTGCACGCTGGATCTCTGTGTCGCGGGCATCTGCATCCACACGGCGATCCTGAACCTCACGTGCTGCCCAGGCTGCCCCGGTGTCGGCGGAGAAGGTGGCGAAGGTGGCGAAGGCGGCGGTGGCGTTGGCGGCACTGATGGCGTCGGCGGCGACGAGGGTGTCGGTGGCGATGACGGCCGCGGTGGCGATGACGGCGGGCAGTCCGGCAGCGCGGGCTCGAGCACGGGCGGCACTGGCAGCGGAGCGGCTGGCGAGAGCGGCGACGGCGGCACTTCGATGAATGAAGCCGGAAATGGCGGCGATAGCGGCGCTTCTGGCGGCACCGGCGCGGTGACGAACGGTGAAGGCGGCGCAGCGGCGAGCGGCACGGCGGCTGCGGGCGGCGAGAGCGCCGAGGCGGGCGCGAAGGGCGATGGCGTCGGCAATAGCGGCAACAAGGGCAATGCGTGGCGCATGGAAGGCGGCGGCTGCACGGTCGCGCCGCAGCCGCGTGACTCGGCAGCCAACGCGTGGCTGCTGGGCATGGTGGGCGCGCTGCTGCTCGGGCGCGGAGCAGCTCGGCGCAGAGAGGCCCGCGCGAAAGGGACACCAGGCTCGTGAGCTCGTCGCCTAACCC
>JAEYOT010000788.1 GCA_023411445.1 Pseudomonadota bacterium | reverse complement strand
GCGTGGCGCCGGACGCCTTCGGGCTGACCGGTAACGATGAGGATTGGCAGCGGGCGGTGCGCCATCCCGCGCTCGATCGTCTCTTGGCCGCCCGTGCCCGGCATTTGCAGATCCACGAGCAACATCTGCGGCGCGGCCTGGTCGATCAGCCAGAGCACCTCGTCGCCGTTGTGAGCTTCGGCCACGACGCTGATGTCGCCCTCCTCTTCCAAGATCTCGCGCAGCTGGGCGCGGCAAATGGCGGAGTCGTCGAGCACGAGGACGCGGATGGGCATGGCTAGGATCCGAGGTTGACGAAGCGACGCACGACCTCCAGCAAGCCGTCGCTGTGGAAGTCCGTCTTGACCAAGTAGGCGTTGGCGCCGAGCCGCGTGGCGCGCTTGCGATCTTCGACCGAGCCGCGCGTGCTGAGCATCACGACGGGGAGGCGCTGGCTGCGGCGTCGCACCTCGGCCAGCAGATCGAAGCCGTTCATGCGCGGCATCTCCACGTCGCTGACGACCAGGTCCGGCTCGCTCTCCAAGATGCTCTGCAGCGCCGCGGAGCCGTCGCTGGCTTGCTCCACCGCGAGGCCAGCGCTGGTCAAGATCTCGCTCACCAGCTCGCGCACGACCGGCGAGTCGTCCGCGACCAGCACGCGCTGGCGGCGCGCAGCGGGCCGCACCACGCCGGGCACCACGTGCCCGCTCTTGGCGCGCAAGGCGCGGCCGACGAAGTCCAAGTCCGGCAGCAGCACGATGCGCCCGTCTTCCAGCACCGCGCTGGCGCCGATGCCGGCGCCGTGCAGGAGCTTCTCCGCGGGCCTGCGGATCAATTCGCGTTCGCCGACGACGCGACCGACGCTCGTGGCGTGCTTGCGGCCGGCCAGCTCCAGCACCAGCGCTAGCTCTTCCTCGACGGCCGGCGCGGGCAAGCCTAGCGCGTCGCTCAGCGAGCGAAACGGCAGCGGCTCCCCTCCGAACCTGACGACGCTGTCTTGGCCAGGGCCGGGCAAGGCCTCGCGGCTCAGCACGGCCCGCACCACGCGCGCCGGAAAGCCGTACGGCGCGCCGCTCAGCTCGACCACCAGCAGCTTCTCTTTGGTGATGGCCAGCGGCACGGACAGCGTGAAGCGCGTGCCGATGCCGGGGTGGCTCTGCAAGGCGACGCTGCCGCCCAGCGACTCGATGCGGCGCTTCACCACATCCAGCCCTACGCCGCGCCCGGAGGTACGGCTCGTCTCCTTGCGTGTCGAGAAGCCATGCTCGAACAAGAGCGCGCAGGCTTGCTCGTCGCTCAGCTCCATCGCCGCGTCGACCGAGACCAGCCCGCGCTCCGCCGCGACGCGCCGCACCTCGCTGGCGTCGATGCCCTTGCCGTCGTCTTCTACGCGCAGCGCCACCGTTGGCCCCACGGACTCGGCCCTCAAGGTCAGGCTTGCCACGGGCGGCTTGTCGCCGCGCTCGTCCGGCGCTTCCAGCCCATGATCCACGGCGTTTTGCACGAGGTGCAAGAGCGAGTCCCACAGCTGATCGGCGACGTCGCGCTCGAGCTGCACACCGCCGCTCACCACCTGCACCGTGACCAGCTTGCGCTGGCGATCCGCCGCGGCGCGCGCGTGCCGTGCCAGCTCTTGCAGCAGCGGCTCGACCGGCACCAGGCGCAGTCGCCAGGCGCTGCTGGTAGCTTCGTCCAGCAAGTAGCGACAGCGCTCGAAGCCGTCGATCACCAGCGCGTTGCTGGAGCGTCGGCGGTCCAGCTCCCAGCTGCTCTCCGCGTCCGTCTCCAAGCGCCCGAACGCCGCCGTGAGCTCAGCCACGCGCTCGCACAGCAGATCGATCTGCGCAGCGTCCACTTGCACGAAGCGCTGGCGCAAGCCGCGCTCCGGCTCCGGCTCTCGCGGCGCCGCGGCCGCTGCCGGTGGAGAGGCGAGCCCGGCCGGCTCGGGAGCGCTCTCCTCCACCGCTTCGGGCGGTGGCGGCAGGGACGGCGTCGGCTCGGCCGCGGTCGGCTGCAGGCGCCGCAGAGCGGCGAGCAGTCCGGCGCTGTCGCCGCCTTCGCTCAGCGCCTCGAGCATGGCGTCGAAGGCGCCGAGCACGAGCGAGAAACGCGGCTCGCCGGCCAGCTCGGTCTCGAGCGCGTGGGAAAGCTCGCTCAGCTCCGTCAGGCCGAGCATGCGCGACTCGCCCTTCAGCGTGTGCAGCTCGCCCAGCAGGCTGCGCAGGTCCTCGGGGTTTTGGCCGAATTGAAACAGATCTAGCAGGCGCTGTGATGAGCGCACGCGCTCGACCAAGCCGGCGCGGAACCGCGCGAGGAGAGCCTCGCGCGGTTGGCTCATGAAGCCTCCGACGACAGCTCGAAGCGCTTCACCAGCGCCGACAGGCGATCAGCCTGAGACTTGAGGCCTTGCGCGGAGGAGCGCGTTTGGGTGGTGGCGCTCACGGCTTGCGATACCACGTCCGCGATGCCCTTGATGCTTTGGGATACCTGCTCGGTGCCGCTGCGCTGCTGCTGCGTGACGAACGTGATTTGGCGCGCGGCGTCCGTGGTGCCTTCGGCCAGCTTCTTGCTCTCTTCCGTGGCCATGACGGTGGACGAGCCGGAGTCGCGGATGTCGCTCACCAGCTTCTTGACGTCGGACACGGAGGCGGTCACGCGCTCGGCCAAGCGCCGCATCTCGCTCGCGACCAGCGCGAAGCCGCGGCCGCCCTCACCCGCGTGGCTCGCCTCCAGCGACCCGTTCAGAGCCAACAGATCGCTGCGATCGGCGATGTCTCGGATCACCTCCAAGATCTCACCGATGCGGTTGGCGTGGCTGGTGAGCTCGCCGATGCGGCGCACCATGTCGTCCGTGTTGTGCAGCGTGCGCTCGGCGTTGCCCAGCACGCCCTGAACGGCCTCCGACACGTGCGCCGCGGACTCCGACAGCGAATCCATCGTGCGGCTGATCTCGACCATGGCGCTGGACTGCGACGCCGCCGCGGCTTCCTGCTCCTGCGAGGCGGCGAAGATCTGCGTGGCGGCTGCTGCCAAATCCACCGATGTTTCACGGATTTGCAGCACCATGTTGCTCAGGCTGCTGAGCATGCCGCGAAACGAGTCCGGTAGCTCTCCAGTGCCCTCCACCTTGGCGCGCAGGTCGCCCTTGGCGATCGCGTGCGCGGCTCGGCTCACGCCGCGCATCAGGTCGAGCACGTCGTTCACCTTGTCGGTGAGCACACCGATCTCGTCGTTGCTCGCTACCGGCACCGTGCCAATCTCGGTGAGGTCGCCCTTCTCCACGATGCGGCGCGAGATCTGCGTGAGCCTCGCGATGGGCCGCGACACGGCCTGCCCTAACGCGTAGGCGCAGACCGGTGCCCACACGCCGACCAAGATCGTGAACACCACGGCGCTGAGCACGAAGCCGCTCGAGGGCGAGACCGGTGTTTGCAAGATGGTGACCGCGACGCGCGCCGCGTCCACGCGCCGAAACGACAGGACGTGGGCCGTGTCCACGCGGCCGTGCTCGCCGGATGCTCGCGTCGAGGCGCTCTGCGTGAGCCACGGCTTGAGCACGGGATCCGTCGCCAGCAGCGCCAGGCCTTGCTCGCTGCCGCGCAGCCCGTCCGGGCCCAGCACCAGCGCCAAAACCTGGTGCCGCGCCGCGAAGCGCTCGAGCACGGCGCGCTCTTCCTGCGCGGGAGCGGTGGCCAGCGCCAAGGCCAGCTCCGAGGCGGCCAGCGAGCTGCGTGTCGTTCGCTCCATGTGGCTGGCGTCGATCTGCTTGACGTAGCCCAGCGCCACCATCCAGAGCATCGGCGCCATCCCGAGCATCATGGCGATGACGGCGATGCGCAGCTGCAGCGACGCGGGGCTGCGATCCAACGGGAAGCCGGCGGCGCGCGCTCGGGCCGAGCAGGTGCTTGCGCTGCTCTCCATCAGGGTGGAGGCGAGCGGGTACGCGAAAGCGAACGCCCCGAAGCCGATCGCGAAGCACAGGATCAGGATGGCGTTGTCAGACTGCGGAGGTAGCGGCACCCGCTCCGGCCCGTAACCTTTGACCACCAGGTAGCCCACGATGTACGTGGCCAGCCAGCTCAGCGTGTACACGAGCGCGAAGCGCAGCGGGAACGCTTGCAGCGCGCGATCGGCACGCTGGACCAGCTCTTGGTGTTGATGCTGCTCGGAGGCGCGCGCCATGGCCTCCCATGGCCCGAGCCACATCGTCGCGAAGGCGCTCCAAGTGAGCACCTTGACCAACGTGAGACCGCTCAGCAGCACCACCGGCTCGCTCTGGCTACCGGTGCCGAGCAGCTGCGTGAACGCCAAGATCACGAACGGCGCGAAGAGCAGGTCCAGGACGGCGTAGGTGAGGATCACGCGGAGCGTCAGGGTCTTGATCATGACTACCTCGGTCAGGAAACGGGCGGCGACGTCACGGCTGAGCTGGCTTGCGCCAGCCGCGCCGGTGACAGCACCAAGTAAGCAGGCTTGCCGTCGACGACGACGACATGACTGATCAGCGGCGAGAGCCGCTGAAGCGGCGCCGGCAGGGAGAGTAGCTGGCTCGCGTCGACGGCGAGCAGCGTGAGCGTGCCGCGCAGCAGGAGCGGGACGTCGCGCTCGCCGGTGCTCACCACGGCCACGCGCGTCGAGAGCTCGTGCGCGGCAGGTGGGAGGCCCAGCAGGGCGGTCGTGTCCAGCGGCGGGTCACCTTTCCAGTCTGTTAGGTGC
>JAEYOT010000629.1 GCA_023411445.1 Pseudomonadota bacterium | reverse complement strand
GGCAAGGTGACGCTGAGCTGGGCTTGGACGCTCGCCGCCGGCGTGCCGATAGCGGTCGGTACCGTGATCCTAGCGGTGGGCTGGAAATGGATCATGGAGCGCATGGTGGGTCATGGTATCCCGCTGCGGCCCGCGCTCACGCTGCATTTCGAGTCGCAGATGGCGCGCTACACGCCCGGCAAGGTCGGCATGCCGCTCGTGCGCATGGCTGGCGCGGACAAGCTCGGGGTACCCGCCTCCGTCGCAGGCTACTCAGTGCTCACCGAGTCGATCTCGATGGTGGCCGTGGGTGGCATCGTGGGCTTCGCGCTCCTGGTGGGGACGAGCGGCGGCGCGGGTGGCATCTTGGCGACGTTCGGACAGCTCGGCGTGTTGGGCTTGCTGGCCTTCGTGATCGTGGGGATCGCGCTGGTGTTCGTGGATCGTCGCCGGTTTCCGGCGATCGTGACGCGCCTGATGAAGGCTGAGGGGACAGGGCCGCTGGTGCCTCGGCGCGGACCCGTGGCGCACGCGCTGTACTGGCTCACCTGGGCCGTGCACGGCTACTTCGCGGCGCGCTCGGTCGGCATCAGCTCGGCGCACGCCATCTACGGCGCCGGCCTGTACGTGCTGGCTCCGATCGCCGGCATCCTCGCGCTGGCGACACCCTCCGGCATCGGCGTGCGTGAGGCGGTCATGTCGATGGGGCTCGCGCCCGTGGTCGGACCCGCGCCTGCGGTAGCGGCCGCGATCGTCTCCCGCGCCACGTCGCTAGTCGTCGATTGCCTGGTCTGGGCCTTCGGTCGGCTGGTCCTGCGCTAAGGGAGCTGATACGGTCCGCCACGAGAGGTAAACGTTGTCGCGAGCGCTAGTCACGGGTGGTGCAGGTTTCATCGGAGCGCATCTCAGCGCGCGCTTGGTCGAGCGCGGTCTGGAGGTCGTGGTCGTCGACGACCTATCGTGGGGTGATGCCAAGAAGCTGGACGGCTTGAAGAACGTGAGCTTCGTCCAGGGTGACATTCGTGACCTTGCCAAGCTTTCGCCAAAGTTGGGGAGCTTCAGCCATGTGTTTCACATGGCCGCGTTGATCAGCGCGTACCAAAGCCTGGAGGCGCCGGACGACTACTTCGCGACCAACGTTGGTGGCCTGCTGCGCGTGCTGGAGCTGTGCAGCAAGTCCCAGGCGCCGCGCGTGGTGTTCGCGTCCACCTCCGGCGTCTACGGTAACTCGGAGCAGCCGCTCAAGTCAGAGGAGGACTTGCCTCGCCCCACCACCGTCTACGCTGCTACCAAGCTAGCGGGCGAGCACCTGCTCTCGATGTACCGCAGTCGGCTCGGCTTCGACGACGTCGCCCTGCGCTTCTTCAACGTGTATGGCCCCGGCCAGAGCCCGAAGCACCCTTACGCCAACGTCACGTGTCGCTTCTCGCACGCCGCCGCGCACGGCAGCGCCGTCCAGCTCTACGGAGACGGCAGCGTCACGCGGGACTTCATCTACATCGACGACGTGGTGGACGCCGTCCTGGCCGTCGCGTTCCGGCCGACGCAGCATCGCGTGTACAACGTCGGCACGGGCCGGACCGCATCCATCGCGGACCTGCTCGCGACCGTGCAGCGCTTGGCCCATCGCCCCATCACGGTCGAGCGGCATCCGGCTTGGCCGAACGATATCCAGAGCATCTGCGCCAACGTGGATCGACTGCAGCAGGAGCTGGGCGTCAGCGCGCGCGTGGGCTTCGAGGACGGCCTGCGGCAAACGATCGAGTACTTTGCGCGCTCGGCCTGAGCAGCTTCAGGCCGGCCAGTACATCGCGACCGGGAAGGCCGCGCAGTAAAGCAAGAGCAGGTAGGCTGCGAGCAGCGTGGTGACCGGCTTGGGCAGCTCGCGCATGAACAAGAGCGCAGTAGCCGGCGCGAACAGCGACGCCACGTGAATGAACTTGATGCTGTGCTGATCGCCCGGCAAGAGCGCTGGGCCGGCTTGCCAGCAGACGAACAAAAGCGCGCCCAGCGCTGACCACGACAGGAGTACCAGCTCTAGCTCGAGGCTGGCGCCCAGCTGCGCGAGGCGCGCGCCCGCGCCCCCTGGTGTCGCTCGCCACAGCGCGCGCGCTTGCGTGACCGCGCACCGCGCCCAGAAGCCCAGCAGCAGCGCGAGCAAAGACGGCAAAAGCAGTGCCAGCGTCAAGATCGTGCGCTTGGGCCACAGCTTGCCCTCTCGGTGCTTGGGACCGGAGAAGCTCAGCCAGTGGTCGCCCCACACGTCCGAGTACAGCACGGTGAAGAACGAGTCTTGTCGCGGCACCCTGCCGTCGGCGTCCGGCTCGCCGCCCATGCCGTCGTGCGGCGTCGCCAAGAGTGGCTTGGCGCGGAAGCTCACGAAGTACCCCGCGTAGTTGAAGCCTGCCTTGCTCGCGCGTGCTCGCTCGGCCGCCTCTTGGGTCATGAACTCTGTCACGGCGCCGGTGCGCTGGTAGCGGATGAAGTACCAGCTGCCGCTGACCGCTGCCACGAGCAGCACTAACGCGGCCGCGCGCGGCAGCCACCGGCTCGGAGTCGGGCCGGCTAGACGCCGCGCGTAGACGAGGCCCAGCGCCGTGAAAACGATCACCGGTACCAGCGCGGTTGGACGCGTGAGGCCGACGAGCGCGGTGGCGAGCGCGAAGCCAGCCAGCCATAGCTCAGGTCGCTGGACGCCGCCTTCGCGCAGCCGGAGCCAGACGCAGGTCGAAAGCGTCGACGCTGCCAGCAGCAGGTTCTCCGGGTGCGACATCGCGGCCACCTTCTGGAAGCCAGGCAACGTGAGCAGCAGCAGCGACGCCAGGAACCAGCGATCGCCGAAGCCGCCGAGCAGCCGCGGCAGGGCGTAGCCGATCCACCCGAGGTAGAACCCGCCGACCCACAACAAGTTGCTGTAGCGCAGCAGGTCGAGCAAATGCGCGCGGAAGGCTCTCTCCGTCTTGCCGATGCGCGCGCGCTTGCCGCGGGGCGCTTCCACTTCGGCTGCGAAGCGCTCAGCGCGCGTCACTCCGTCTGGCAGCGTCGCCAGCCCTGCCGGCAGGTAATAAAGTGGCGGGTCGTACGCCAGCTCGCCGGGTCGCAAGCCGGCGAACACGGCGCGGTCTTCGTGTCGACCTTCGTCGTAGGTGCGTCCGTCGTAGGCGTAGGCGTTCCAGCCCAACACCAGGAGCTTGAGCAGTAGCAGGACGCTGATCAGGTAGCGACCGCTCCGCTCGCTGATCGCAGGCACGCGCAGCATCAGCTCAGTCCGGCGCACCGAGCCGTGACGGCGCGCGGCCCGGCTCCGCGTGATCGAGGTACTTTCGGAGCAGGTACAGCTCGCGATCTTGAATCCGGCGGATGCGCGCCACCATGGCCGCGACCTGACCCAGGCCGAAGGTCATGAAGGAGAGACCGAACAAGAAGGCGGCCGTGAAGCCCGCCCAGATGTGCGGCGTGAACTGCCCGGCGATCAAGCGGTGGATCACGAAGAAGGCGGCGAACGCGACCGCCAACAACGAGAGGAGCAGGGCCGAGACGTTGAAGAACGTGCCCGGCGAGAAGTCCCTCACGCAGCTGAAGATGATGGACGACGTACGGTAGGCGTAGCGAAACAGATTCGAAGCCACGCGCGACTTGCCGTGCTCGCGCACGCCGCGCACCACCATCGGCACCTCCAGCATGCGCATGCCCTTCTGGCCCAACACCAGCAGCATCTCTTGCGTGTAGGTGAAGGCACCGGACAGCACCAGCTGCAGCAACGTCTCGCGCGTGTAGGCGCGGAAGCCGCAGCTCACGTCGTCGAATTTCTGCCCGACGATGTAGCTGACCATCTTGGCCATGCCCCAGTTGCCGAAGCGCTTCACGGTAGGCATCACCGGTACCAGCTTCGGGTCCTTGAAGCGTGACGCCGTCGCGAAGTCCGTTTCCCCGGCGACCAGCGGCGCCAGCAGCTTGGGGATGTCCTCCGGCGCGAACTGCCCATCGGAGTCCACGTTGACAGCGAAGTCCACCCCACGGCGGACCGCCTCGTCGAGGCCCGTCTGCATCGCCGCGCCGACGCCGCGGTTCTTGCCGTGCGAGATCACGCTGGCGCCTGCCGCCTGCGAGATCTTGACGGTGTCGTCCGTCGAGCCATCGTCGACAACCAAGAGCTCCACCGAGGCGATGCCCGGGATGTCACGCGGGACCCGATCGAGCACGGGCCCTATCGTGGCCGCCTCGTTGAGCGCGGGCATGATCACGAGCAGACGTTTGCCCGCTGATGTCAGGGCGCTTGGTTGGTGGGCCGGGGACAACGGGTTCATGGGGCGCGCGGAGCCTATCCCGCGGAAGATGCACGCGCGACTGCTTTTGTAGCCATTTCCAGCGCCGCCGAGCGCTTGCGTCGCCTTCGCCGTCGGCTAAAGTCGCATGCCGATGGCAGCAAGAGGGTGTGCGGTCGGGCTGCTTCTCGGAGGGCTGACCGCCGGCGCCTGTCACTCCACGACGCGCCATCCGCTCCCCTATCAGGGAGGCGGGGGCGAATCGTCGGACGAGTCGCCGCTCCTCGGCGGGGAAGCTGGGGCCTTGCCATTGACCGAGGGCGGAGCGGGAGGTGAGGGGGGCGCTCCTGCGGAGCCCAGCGCGGACGGTGGGCGCCCTGACCCCCCTGCCGGTGGCAGCTCGGCCGTTGGCGGCTCGGTTGCCGACTGCGCGGCTGCCGGGTGCGCTTCGGGTGATGCATGCATGGACGGCTCCAAGCCACGCCCGATGGGCTTGAGGTCGGGAGCGCCGACCCTCATGCTCCAGTGGTGAGCCAAGCCGCGCGATGCTCGCCGAGCCCGACGTCAGCGATACTGCTCGGGCAACCCGTCCACGAAGTTGGCTACCCGAACGAGGCGGTACTCGTCGCCCTGACAAGTGGCGCCGTCTTCGCAGCCCAGGAAGAAGTAAGCGTCGCTGTCACGCAGCGTAAACCCCAGGATCCTCTCCGCGTCGGGAATGGGCCGACGGGAATCCGAGCGGCGCCAGTGGGACGCTGAATGTTGCCTGGCTGACGGCGACAAGATTCGTCGGCGTACCGATGCTGTACTTCCCGTCGGCGTAGACGGTCAACATGCGCGTGGCGTTGTTGAAGCGATAGCGCGATAGCTCACGAATGTCGTTGGCGGTGTAGCCGCTGGGGAGCGACACGCATGAAGCGGATGACAGGGACGCGAGCGAGGTGTAGCTGCCGCGCACCTGGTACAAGCCGGAAGCGCAAGAGCCCGCGTTGGACTTGAACCACGTCAGCGTCGAGCCGTCGCTGATTGCCATGCCCACGATGTCCGAAGGGATGGCGGTTATCCCATTGACGGAGGGCAGTTGGACGTTGACCTCTTCCACGGTGCCGGTTTCGTGTCGAGCCAGATCGCCACGCCGGCTAGCGTAAGGTAGATCTTCAGGGGCCCGAGCGGTCCGGGCTCCTCGTAGGAGTACCTGGTGTAGGGGGTTGGTGAGGTGATGGAACCGAGGTTCGTCTCCGTCCCTTTCGAGACGTAGCCATTCTTGTACCAGGCGATGATGTAGCCAGACCAACCGACAGCAGCGAGGTCATCGGCGGTATAGGGGTCGCCAGTCTGCGGATTCAGCGGGAACGTGACCTCCGAGTTCTCGGCGCCAGACGGTGACAAGTCATCCAAGCTCGCGCGGCGCATCGTGCCGTCCGCGAAGTAGACACGGATGGGAGCGCTCGACCCGTCTCGAACGTGGGCGACTCCGACGATGTGAGACAATCGAAAACTACATGTTCGAGCTGGGCAACTGGCGACGTTTTCGGACCAAGAGCTTCGACCCTCGAGTCGCAGCTTCTGCTGTTGGTTCGTCCACGGCACGAACTGGAAGCGCTGACTCGTTGCCGTTGTGACGTACTTCGCTACGGAGAGGAATTCGGCGCGCACGGCGCTTGGAATATCCGCTGTGAGCTCATACGGAATCGTGACGACGCCGTCCGATTGTGGCCAGTCGCGTCCGGCTATATACGTCGCCTTCAGCTGCAGCTCGGAGACGTCCTCGCTCGAAGCTTCTCCACAACCCACGCTCAGCAAGCAAAGCGCGCTCGCTACCATGAAACGCAGACAAGGATTTCTCATATCGCGTCCTTTCGGAAGCGCGCTGAGAGCAAGCGGTGTTCCATGATGCCGCGTGCAGCTTCTTCGGCGCGTACGGGGAGCGCGGCATCGCTACCCACGGCGCCCGGACGTCTGGCGGACGTCTTCGGACGTTCACCGAACGCGCGGCGTGCGAGGGCGCGGCGATTTTCTGTCGATTTGGGTCGACTCGGCGCCTCGCCGGAGTAAGGCTCCAGCCGGTTTTGCCATGGAACGAGTGTCTTCCGACTTACTTCAGCGTATCGCCCAGGGGCTTTCGGATGAGGATCGAGCCGAGATGGCGATCCCGAGCTACTTGCATCCGAATCCGGCGCTGCGCTGGATGGCGTGGCGCAGGTTGGAGGTAGTGGTGGAGGCGCTGCGGCGCCTGGCGCCGCCGAAGGGCCAGGGCAGCGTGGCGCTGGACTTCGGGTGCGGCAGCGGCGTCTTGTTCCGCGATACGCTCGCGCGCTTCGATCGCGTGATCGGCGTTGACTTGGTGTTGACGGCGGCCAAGGCGCTCGTCAGCGAGCTGTCGCTGACGGACGTGTCGCTGCTCACGCCGCCTGAGGCCGACGCGGCGGTTGCCAATGGCAGCGTGGACGTGATCATCGCCGCGGAGGTGCTGGAGCACGTGGACGAC
>JAEYOT010000611.1 GCA_023411445.1 Pseudomonadota bacterium | reverse complement strand
CTTCGGACGTGTTCGCGGCGGTAGCGCCTGCAGCGTTCGACTTGTTGGAGGAGAACGTGGACGACTGCAAGCCGTCCCGGCCGATCAGCGTCGTGGCTTTCCGCGGCACCATGGATCCGATCGTGCCGTACGCTGGCGGCTACTCCGCGGTGGTGTCGGGCATGCCGATCACGTTCTTGGGCGCCAAGAACACGGCCTCGAAGTGGGCGCAAATCAACCAGTGCAGCGGCGCGGCCTCGGCAGAGGATGCGCAAGGCTGCATCAAGTACTCAGGCTGCAAGGACGGCGTGGACGTCGTGCTCTGCACGAAACAAGGCGGCGGTCACGATCAGGGCAACGCTTCCGTCGCCTGGCCGATCTTGAAGAAGCACACGCTTCCGTGAGCCGCGGCACGGTGCGCTCTGGTTCGAATTTGACGACGAGAACGTAGGGAGAGACTTCGCCGGGCGAATTCTTGAACGAGTTCCCCGGCGGCCCTTCACCTACTTTCTTGGACTCGGGCGCCCATGACGCGCCCCTCTTCGATCACCAGGAACGTATGACCGCCAAGATCTCGCTGCCCGCGCTGCTGTTGACCATCGCCCTGCCGAGCCTCTCATTGGCGCAGGCCAATCTGCCGGCGCCGCCCAACGGCTTCGATCAGCAGAAGAACGTGCCGCACGGCATGGTCACCCAGGTCAATTACCCGACGCAGAGCAACGGGATGATGCCAACGCGCATCTACACCCCGCCAGGTTACGCCGAAGGCCAAGCCTACCCGGTGCTGTACCTACTGCACGGCCTCGGTGGTGACGAAAACGAGTGGTACAACGGCGGCGCGCCGCATCACATCCTCGATAACCTCCTGGCCGAGGAAAAGATCGTGCCGTTCGTGACCGTGCTGCCGCGCGGCTGGACCGGCACCTCACAGAACAAGAGCTTCCCCGGCTTCGAGGCGGTGCTGCTGAACGACCTCATCCCGTACGTGGAGGCGAGCTACAAGGTCCTCAAGACCGCGAGCGGGCGCGCTCTGGCCGGGCTCTCGATGGGCGGAGGGCAGACGGTGGTCTTCGGCTTCGGCAACCCCGACAAGTTCACGCACTTCGGGATCTTCTCACCCGCGCCCAATACGCCGATGAGCCCGGCATCCGCGTTCAAAAACCTGGCCGCCACGAAGATGAACACCAAGGCCATCTTCCTCTCGTGCGGCTCGTCCGAAGAGTCGTTCTACCGCGACAACTGCACGAACTACGACGCCTACATGACCCAGCAGGGTCTCGAGCACGTCTACCAACTGGAGCCGAACCTGGCTCACAACTTCGTGAACTGGAAGCGCAACCTCTACCAGTTCGCGCAGCTGATCTTCAAAGACACGGACCCCGGCCCGGGCATGGGCGGTGCGGGCGGCATGGGCGGTGCGGGCGGCATGGGCGGCGCGGCCTCCGGAGCCGGTGGCGCAGGCGGCACGGGTGGGAGTGGAAGCGCGGAAGGCGGCAGCAGTCCCGTGGGAGGTGGCTCCAGCGTCGCCGGCTCTGGCGGCGCTTCGGTCGCCGGCTCACCGTCAGGAGCCGCTGGCTCCAGCTCCACGAGCGGGGGCTCGGGCAGCAACGTTGCTGGCAGCCCGTCCGGCGGTCCTGGAGGACCTGCGCCGGAAGAGGACGGTGGCTGCACGTGCCGGCTCGGCGCCAGCGGCGCGTCGTCGCGGGTCGGTTTGGTGTTCGCGGCGTTCGGTCTAGCGGCGTTGGGCGCTCGGCGCCGCCGGGCTCGCTGAAGTGCCTTCGGCTGTAGTCCGCGCCTTCGTGCCGGGGTGAGGTGCGGACTGCTTGCGCGTCAGATGGTCGGAATCTTGAGCGGATCGGCCGGGAGTTTGCTACGTGCTGGACGAGGGACACGTGAGGATGGGACCAGGAGTCGCGCTCGAAGCCTGCGAAGGGGGCGTGAGGGAGTTGGAACGATGAAGATGCGCTTCGCGATGGTGTTGCCGCTCGCTGCGGGCATGCTGGCCGGTGCCTCGTGCTCGTCCGACCGCCAATTCTCGAACGGTGCTGGCGGCTCCGCGGGTGCCCCGCCCTCTGCCGGGGCGGCCGGGACGGAACAAGGGGGCGGCACGGGCGGCGGTGGCACGAAAGCCAGTTCTGGCGCTGGTGAGAGCGGCGCGGCCGGCGACAGCACGGTGACCCAGTGCGAGGAGGGAGAGAAGCTCTGCGCCGGTGCTTGCGTCGCCATCGACGATCCTGCGTACGGCTGTGACGCCACGTTGTGCAGCCCGTCGCGCTGTCCAGATACCGGAGCGGCTACGCTGGCGTGTGAGTCGGGTGAATGTGTGATCGCCAGCTGCGGCGCTGGCAGCAAGAGCTGCGGGGGGACTTGCGTTTCGATCGACGACCCGGCCTTTGGCTGCGAGACTGATTCCTGCGATGCGTCGACGTGCCCCAGCTTGGCGACGGGCGGAACGCTCGCGTGCCAAGCTGGAGCGTGCGTCATCGGGAGCTGCGCAGATGGCTTCAAGAAATGCGGCGACAAGTGCGTCTCCGTATCGGATCCGACCTACGGCTGCTCGCAGGACTCGTGCGATGCCTCGAGCTGTCCGGCGGTGGGCTCCGGGACGCTCGTGTGCCAGAGCGGAGCCTGCGTGCTCGGCAGCTGCGGCGCAGGTACGAAAGCGTGCGACGGCAAGTGCGTGCCGACGGATGCGAACAACGGCTGTGCAGACGCAGCGCGCTGCACGCCCTGCGCGGCGAACGAAGCATGCCAAGGCACGCCCAGCGCTTGCGAGTGCGTTCCGTCCGTCAAAGCGACGGCGTGCCTCGGCAAATGCGGCTCGGTTCCCAACGGCTGTGGCGGTAGTCACGCCTGCGGCTCGTGCACGTCACCGCAGACCTGCGGCGGTGGCGGCACGGACAACGTGTGCGGCTGCACCCCCAGCGCGAAAGTCACGGCGTGCGCCGGTAAGAACTGCGGCTCGGTTCCGAATGGCTGCGGCGGTACGCATTCGTGCGGGACGTGCACCTCGGCCTCAGCGCCCATCTGCGTGAGCAACGTGTGCAAAGAGTGCGAGACGGCCTCGCATTGCCCGTCTGGCTTCGTGGCTTGCGTGGACAACGCTTGCGCGTGCCGACGGCCCAGCAGCGCGAACCTGCTGCCGAACCCCGGCTTCGACGGCTCAGGGCAACCCTGGACGCCGGTCTCACAGTACGCCGGCCATGAAGACGCCGATGGTTGCCCCAACTCGGGCTCCATTCCGGTCTTGGACTACCCCCAGGGCTTCGACCATTGCCTACCTGCGACGGCCGGCGCCACCTACTACATGAGCTTCCGCTACAAGGCGGCCAGCGGAGGTACCGGCTACTGTGGCGTCACCTTCTATTCCGCGGCTGACTGCCCCTGGGAGGCGAGCGAGAACTCGTTCGAAGCCTCGATCGACTCGAACGGCACTTGGCGGCAAGCCGTGACGAGCAGCGCCAAAGCCAGCAACAACGCGGTGAGCCTCAACTTCAGCTGCATCAGCGCCTTGGGCTTCGGCTACTACGACCAGCTTTACCTGGGCCGCTCCAACGGCACCTTCTAGGGCGCGCCAGCCGAGGCTGGTTCAAAAATGTAAGTAAGTCCGGTAGGTTAAGATTCAGTCCTTGAAATAGGGCGCAAATCCTATAAACCTACTAGGGTTAATGGAGTTTGAGCCCATCCTCCTGTTCGCCCTGGCCGGGTTCGCTGCCTCCTTCGTGGATGGCGCGCTGGGCATGGGCTTTGGCCCGACGAGCTCGAGCATCTTGCTCGGCAGCGGGCTCTCGCCCACCTCGGTGTCGACCAGCGTCAACCTCGTGAAGGTGGCGACTGGGCTTGCTGCCGCGATCTCTCATTGGCGGTTTGGCAACATCGACCGCAAGCTGGTGCTAGCGCTCGTGGTGCCTGGCTGTATCGGCGCGCTGGTGGGCGCCACCGTGCTCTCGAGCCTGAACGGCGCGGCGCTCAAACCCGCGCTGGCGGCGCTGCTGCTCGTGATCGGCTTCCGCATCCTGCTGCGCTTCTCGCGGCTGCCCGCGTCGACGCCTGGCCGCGCCAGTGGCGAGTCGCTGTCGCCTAGCGACTTCAACCGCAAGGGTCTCAGCGTCGCGGCCGCGTGCGGCGGTATCACCAACGGCATGATCGGCGCGTGGGGCCCGGTCATCACGCCGTTCTTGCTGCACCGCGGGCTCTCGCCGCGCTACGCCATCGGTTCGGTGAATACGGC
>JAEYOT010000510.1 GCA_023411445.1 Pseudomonadota bacterium | reverse complement strand
TGTGCTCGAGCAGTCGGCCGAGTCCGTCGCGCCCGCCGCCGAGCCCGCGATCGTCGCACCCGCGGCCGAGGCAGCGACTGTCGTGCCCGTCGGCGAGCCGGCGACCGTCGAGATTGCGACCGAGATCGAGACGAAGACGGAGCCCACGCCGGAACAGGCACCGGCACCGGAACCCGTCGTCAGCGTTTCACCTCTGGACCACCTGCTGTACGAGCTGGATTTCCCCACACGCGCGGCCAACTGGTTCACGCGGCAGGGGCTCGAGACGGTTCGTGATTTGGTGCAGTGGGCGCCGGACACGTTCGCGCAGGAGCGAAACGTGGGGCGCCGCACGGTGCGTGAGACGCGCGAGTTGCTGGAAGCGTTCCTCGGCTGCACCTGGGAGGAGGCGCGGGCCGCGCTGGGGCAGGGTAACGAGCCCGTCGGAGCTCGGGCAGGACAAGAGGAGAGCGTCGACAGCGCGACCGAAGCGCTGACAGCGGGTGGCGCGCAAGGCTGGGCGCACCTCGCTGTCTCGCTGAGCGACGAAGAGAAGGCGATGCCGCTCATCGACGTGGAGCTGCCGGCGCGCATGAAGCACTTCGTCGAGGCGGAAGGGCTGAAGTCCGTGGGTGAGCTGTTGAGCTTGCCTCACGCCGCGCTGAAGAGCCGAGATAACCTCGGGAGCAAGTCACTCAACGACACGCTGGACGCGATCCGCGATGCGCTCACGGAACGCGCCGCGCCGCCGGCCCACGCCACGTTCCTCGAAGCTTGGCAGGCCCACCTCAGCGCGCTCGAGCCCATTGCTCGCATGATCGTCACGCGCCGCGCTGGCATGCACGGCAACCGTGAAACGCTCGAAGAGCTGGGCAGCATGCTCGGTATCACGCGCGAGCGAGTACGCCAGATCGAGGCGCGCGTGCTGGAGCGATTCCGTGAGCGGGCGCGCTGGCGCCGGGTGGTGGAAACCAACTTGGAGGCAGCCTTCGGTAGCAGCCGCGCCCTGCCGCTCGAGCTGCTGGCGGAGGATCCGTGGTGGGCCGGCATCGAACGGCACGAGCTGCTCCTGGACTACGTGGTCCGGCGCATCTTTGGCGACGAGCTGTTCATGGTAGTGGCGCCGAGCGGCAAGCGCTACCTCGCTAAATTCTCGCCCGATGCCTTCGCTGAGCGCCTGCAGGCCGCCAAGGACCGCGTCGCCAAGCTCGACTACCCGATCGAGATGGCGGCGATCGAGCACATTCTGCACTCCGAGGCCGAGTCGCTGGACCCGATTGTTTACGGCGAGCTCTTGCAACCCGTCCAAGAGCTGCTGCATCGCGATCCAGAGCGCCCGGAGATCGCGCTCGGCCATGGCCGCTATCGAGGCGACGAGGTCGTGGCCTTCCTCAACGGCCAGCCCGAGCCCGTCCTGGTCAGCGTGATCGAAGAGCGCTTCGGACGCGGGGCCCTTCCCGAGGAGGTGCTGTACTTCAAGCGCGGCCAGGTCGGCCTCAAGCGCCACTTCCCGGATTTCGACAGCTGGCTCGAACGGCTCGTGCCGGCCGCCATCGAGGTCATGGGCGAGCGCCCCGAAGGCCGGCAATGGCTCGTGCCCGAAATCCACGAAGCGCTCCGCGAAAAGGGCCTCCTGCCCGAGTGGCTGGGCCACTGGCACCTGGCCAGCTTGCTGCGCGTCAGCGGTCAGGTGGACTACCTGGGGCGCCTGCGAGTCGCCACCCGCGGCAGCGGCAACGAAGAGCGGCTGTTGTTCGAGGAAGCGCTCGAGCAGGTGCTGGAAGAGGCCGGCGCGCCGCTCGCCTTCCAAGACCTGCTCACGCGGGTCCGCGCTCGCACCGATATCGCGGAACAGACCGCCGGTCTCATCGTGCGTGAGGCGCCGTTCGTGCGGCTCGACGAGCAGCTCATCGGCTTGGTCGAGCGCGACATTCCGGGCGGGCCTCAGACGGTGGTGGCTGCCATCGAAGCGGTCGTGGCTCACCTCACGCAGACGCAGCGCGGCATCACCCCGCATCAAGCCACTGTGCTCGTCCGCGGCCTCTCTCCGCTCCACGCCACCTGGTCACGGCAGCTCGTCACCTCGGTGCTGCGTAACGAGGCCAGCCTCCGCATCGATCGCTCTCGCAACATCGGGCTGGACGCCTGGGACGACGTGCGCTGCCCGACCCGCGCCGGCTTCATCCACCGCGAGGTGGAGCACGCTGGCGGGGCCCTGAGCATCTCGGAGCTCAACGCGCTCGTGGAAAGTGTCTACGGCAGCGCCCCGGACCGCAGCTCGCTCGGCGTGCTGGTGCGCGAAGCAGGCATGGAGATCCACGGGGATCGCGTCGTTCGGCCTGCCGTTACGCCCGTCGAGGCCGAACAAGCCCCGCCGCCCAGCCGCGTGGGCATCAATCTGACCGGAATCCCGGTAGAGTTGCGCGAAATGTTCGAAGAGCTGGTCCAGCGGCCCCTGACAGACCTTTCGGTCCTGCGCTCCAAGGTCCAAGAGCACGTGGCGGACATCGAGCACGAGCACCAAATCAACGAGTTCGTGGATTTGGAGGGCGCCAGGCAGCTGGGCCAGCACTGCCTGGAGCTGTTGGAGCGTTGGGACACCTTGACCAGCGCCGATCGCCACCTGGTACACGCCGCCGTGAGCTACTTCATCAGCTGGGACGACTACGAGAGCGACCTGGACATCGGCGGGCTGGACGACGACAAGCAAATCGTCGCTGCCGTGCGCTCGTACCTGGGCATGGAAGAGCTGGCGGATGGCGCTGCAGCGAGCTGAACGTAAAGCTCCCGGTCCCATCTTTGCGCCTGGTGCGCGCGTCGAGGTACGTGGTGAAGAGTGGATGGTCCGCAAGGCGGAGCAAACCTCCACCGGCGACACGGCCGTGCACGTCACCGGCTTGAGCGAGCTGGTGCGCAATAAAGACGCGATCTTCCTGACAGATCTGGAGCCGGACCTGCGCGTCCTGGCGCCGGAAGCGACCGAGCTGGTGGCCGACCCCTCACCGGGCTACCGCCGCACGCGCCTCTACCTGGAGAGCCTGCTGCGCCAGTCGCCGCCGACCGATTCGCGCCTCTACCGCTGCCACCGCGGCGCCATGAATCCGGCCGAATACCAGCTGGTTCCGGCTGCCAAGGCGCTGGCTCAACCGCGCCCCCGCATCCTCATCGCGGACGCGGTGGGTCTCGGCAAGACCATCGAGGTGGGCATCCTGCTGAGCGAGCTCATCCGCCGGGGTCGCGGTCGCCGCATCCTGATCGTCGCCCTCAAGAGCGTGCTCGAACAGTTTCAAGAAGAGCTGTGGGCGCGCTTCACGATCCCGCTGGTGCGCCTCGACTCGGTGGGGCTCGAGCGCGTGCAACGCAAGATCCCAGCGAATCACAACCCCTTCTACTACTTGATCGCGCCATCATCTCGATCGACACGCTGAAGAAGGACGAGAAGTACCGCCGCTTCCTCGAAGCCTGCCAGTGGGACGCGGTGGTGGTCGACGAATGCCAGCACGTCGCGGTCCGGGCGCGTGGCGGCAGCGCCCAGCGCTCACAGCGCGCCAAGCTGGCCGGGCTTTTGGCCCGCACCTCTGAAGCGCTCATCTTGACCAGCGCCACGCCGCACGACGGCAAGAAGGAGAGCTTCGCCAGCTTGATGAACCTGCTCGAGCCGACGGCCATTGCGGACGAGCAGGAATACACGGCTGAAGACGTAGCGGGCCTGTTCGTGCGGCGCTTCAAGAAGGACGTGAAGAGCCAGGCGCAAGGCTCCTTCCGTGAACGCGCCCTGCACCCCGAGCACATTGTGACCACGCCTGAAGAGGACGCGGTGTTCGAGCTGCTCCAAACCGCCAACTTCCGCACCATCCGCCCGCGCCGCCGCCGGTTGCCAGGCGAAGAAGGCGCGCCGGGCGACGCACCTGCCGGCAGCGGCATTCTGTTCCGCACGCTCCTGCTCAAATCGTTCCTCTCCTCGCCGGAGGCGCTCGCCGAAACGGTCACGTCACGCCTCGCTCACCCGCGCCTCAAAGAAGCAGCCGCCACCGACACGGACGCGCAGCACGACATCGAGCTACTGACCAAGATCCGCAACGCCGCGGACAAGGTCACGCCGAAGAAGAACAGCAAGCTCAACCGCGTGGTGGAGCTGCTGCGGCAAATGGGCATCGCGCCCGGCGCCTCCGATCGCGCGGTGCTGTTCAGCGAGCGCATCGACACGCTCGAGCTGCTGGAGCGCGAGCTGCCCAAAGCGCTCGGCCTGAAGAGCGATCAGGTCGCCGTTTTCCACGGCTCGCTCGACGACCAGGAGCAGCAGAAGCTGGTCAAGGAATTCGGCAGCGAAAAGAGCCGCGTTCGCCTCCTGCTCGCCAGCGACGCCGCCAGTGAAGGCGTCAACTTGCACCACTTTTGCCATCGGCTGGTCCACTACGATATCCCGTGGTCCCTCATCACGCTCGAGCAGCGCAACGGCCGCGTCGACCGCTTCGGCCAAGCACACACCCCCGAGCTGTATTACCTGCTCACCCGTCCCTCGAGCCCTGAAACCCGCGGTGACTTGCGCGTCCTCGACGTGCTGATCGAAAAAGAAGAGACCGCCCACAAGAACCTGGGCGATGCTCGCTGGCTCCTCAACCTGCACGACGCCGAGGCCGAAGAAGAGCGCATCGCGGAGGGCATCAGCAACCAGGAGCCACCCGAGGCCATCATCCCCGATGCCGAGCCCGGGGTGGACTTCTTGGGTGAGCTCATGAGCCTGTGGCGCGACGCCAACAGCGGCGGTAAGCAGGCCGCCCCCGCTCACGACCTCACCAGC
>JAEYOT010000545.1 GCA_023411445.1 Pseudomonadota bacterium | reverse complement strand
AAGCGCTCGAGGACGACGACGAGCCCTTCGACGAGAAGATGACGCGCCTCGTCGCCCAGCTCGACGATCAGCTCCGCGAAGGCGCCAAGCTCGAGGCGGCCATCCGCGAGAACATGCGCAGGCTCGGCTATGGCGCCTAACACCCATATCCCAACTCCCTCCCCTCGACGGCGCGAGGCGTGGCGAGCAACTCCCTCCCCCCGACGGGGGGAGTCAGCCGTAGCAGAGTGGCGCCGGTGAGTGTGGCCGGCGAGAAGATGAAGCTCCGGGGTGCCTCAAGAGGGTACGAAGCCCTCGAAACAGGAGGTCACCCCGGATGAAGAAGAAGCGTACCTACAAGTCGGTCGATGTCGAGCAGGTTGACCCGTTGGCCATCGTTCGGCTGGTGTTGACGGTCGGCTGCATCGTGGCGATCGACGTCGCGAAACGGAAGTTCGTGGCGGCGATCGCGGACGCAAGCGGCACGGTGCTGAGCATCCTGCGCTTCGAGCATCCGCGTCAGACGCGGGCGTTCCTGGGCATCGTCGAGGCGTTACGAGACCATGGGCTGGCGCCCAGGGTGGTGATGGAACCGACGGGCACATACGGCGACGCGCTCCGCCACCAGTGCCACGCGCGTGGGGTGCGGGTGGAGATGGTCTCCCCCAAGCACACGCACGACTTCGCGGAGGTGCTCGATGGCGTACCGAGCATGCACGACCCGAAGGCAGCGGTCGTGCTCGCTCGCCTTGCAACGGTGCAGCCGGGAAAGGCCTGGGAGCCAGCCGACGAGGCGAGGCGAGAGATGCGCGCCAGGCTCGATCGTCGCTGGCCCGTCGTGAAGACTCTCGAGCTCTACCACGGCCACCTCGAGTCCATGCTCGCGCGCCATTGGCCCGAGCTCGGGGAGCTGCTCGACGTTCGCCAGCAACGCTCTTGGATGGCTCTGCTTCGTCAGTTTCCGGGACCGCATTGCGTCGGCGCCGCGGACTCGGAAGCCTCCAAGGTGTTGCGAGCAGCGAGTCGGGGCCGGTTCTCGAGGGAAAAGGTCGACTCGGTGGTAGCCTCCGCAAGAACGACGTTGGGTGTGCCGATGAGGGCGGGCGAGGAAGCGAAGCTCAAGTCCCTGGTGGAGGCGATCGAGTACCAGACTCGCCTCCTCGAGCAAGTCGATGCCGAGATCGCGGCACGCGTGGAGAGCACCGATCCGGGGCTCGCAGCCACCGTCGGGGCGGTCTGCGCGGGAGCCATCGTGGCCTATCTCGGCTCCCCACACGGATACCATTCGGCTGCCGCCTTCGAGAAAGCGATGGGACTCAACCTCAAGGTCAAGAGCAGCGGCGAGCAAGCCGGTCAGCTGCACATCACCAAGCGGGGTCCGGCCCAGATTCGTCAGTTGCTCTACCTCGCGACGCTTCGGCTCATCCACAACGACCCCGTCGTCGCGGCTTGGTACCGAGCTCGCAAATCGTACGCGTCGAACGCCAAACAGAAGGCCGTGGTCGCCGTCATGCGGAAGATGGCGAGAGCGCTGTGGCACGTTGCACGCGGCGCGACGTTCGACGCGACCAAGCTCTTCGACGTACGGCGGCTCGACATCGCGCCCGCCGAGGGGATCACGGCCGAGCCCACCTCGGCCACCAAAGCCCCGAGAGGCAAGGCGCCAGCTAAACAGCGCAACCAAGGAGGTCTGACCCAGCCACATCCGTGACTCGGGCCCCAGGCCCAACACAGCGCTGAGAAGGGTTCGCACGATGACGTCCGCCCGGCCCACTGGGCCTCTGAGCCCCCGGAGGAGTCCTGACGCATCTGGCGAAGCAGACGGCGAAACGAATGCTCGACGAGGCTGATTAAGCGCCACCGGACGCTCGACGCTCAACAGGTTCAGCAACCCGTCCTCTGCAACCCCGAACCCACCCCCAGCCGCTCCCCGCCCGCAGGAACCTCGCTCCACTCCCCCGTGGTGCACGACCGGATTCCTGCGCGCGAAAGACCCCCAGGAGAGGCCAGAAAAGATGCGAAAATTCGATTTCTACTTGCCTACAACAGGGTTGGGGAGGGGGGCGCCCGCGGCGCCTGTAGTCGCTGCGGCGATGACCTGAACGACGGCGTCGGTCTGGGTGAGCACGTCGTTGTTCCAGAAGCGTAGGACGCGGTAGCCGCGGGCGGCGAGCCATCGCGTACGAGCCGCGTCCTGTTCCTTGCGCTCCGCGTGCTGCCCGCCATCGAGCTCGATGACGAGCTTCTCTTCGGGGCAGGCGAAGTCCGCGATGAAGGGGCCGATGGGATGCTGCCGTCGGAAGCGTCTGCCATGGAGCTTTCTGCGGCGCAGGCGGCTCCACAGCCGACGCTCGGCATCGGTCATGTTCCTGCGTAGCTGGCGCGCCCTTTCGACTCTGACGTCCGACTTCGTCCTCACGGCCCGATGAGCATACGTGACCCTATGTGATCATATGTGATCATACGCGATGGTCCTTGCTCGTGGCCGCGCTGGTCGGCGACAGTCGGCGCGTGAGCCTTGGACGCGCCCCGGTGCACGAAGACCTTCACCGATCCAGTCGAGCCGCTTGTGAAGCGCGGCTGCCGGACCACTCGATCTTTCGGCTCCTCGCGCGCGAGAGCCATCGCCTGTTTCCAGACGAGGACTTTGCCGACCTATTCAGCAGCATTGGACGCTGCTCCGTGCCACCACGCATCGTGGCTGTGGCGATGGTGCTGCAGCGCATCCAGGGCCTCAGCGATCGTGAAGCGGCTGACGCCTTCGCGTTCGATCTGCGCTGGAAGTACGCCGCTGGTGCCCTCGACTACGACCATCGCGGGTTCGTTCATACGGTGCTGGTGGACATGCGAGCACGTCTGCGAAGGTCCGAGCGGCCCAACCGCATTTTCGAAGCCGTCCTCGAGGTGGCCAAGGAGGCAGGGCTGGTCGGTCGCAAGAGGGTATTGGACTCGACCGCGCTGTACGACGCTGTCGCGACGCAGGACACGGTCACGCTGATCCGCTCGTCCATCCGCGCGCTGCTGGGCGTGGCGGAGTCGGACCTCGAGAGCGAGCTCCGCGCCGTGCTCGAGCGCGACGATGACTACCGCACCGCCGGTAAACCCTCGTGTGACTGGGATGATGCTGCTGCCCGTGAAGAGCTGGTCGATGCGCTCGCACGCGATGCCCATGCGGTCCTCGCTCATCTCGAGGACCGTCAGCTCACGGCGGCGGTGAGCGAGGCCCTGCAGCTCGTGGCCACGGTCGTCGGGCAAGATCTCGAGCGGCTCGACGATGGCGCTTTCCGCATCGCCCGGCGCGTCGCAAAGGATCGCATCATCTCGACGGTCGATCCCGAAGCGCGCCACGGACACAAGACTTCGGCGCGTGGATTCGACGGCTACAAGGGCCACATCTCGATCGATCCCGACTCGGAGATCATCGTCGCCACAGACGTCACCGCCGGTAATGTGGCCGATGGCAACGTTGCCGTGCAGCTCCTGGACGAAGTGCTTCGACCCGCCGCTGACGCTGACCGTGACCCTGCCGCTTGCGCCGACGAAAGCTCATCGGTCGAGATCTACGGCGACAGCTCGTACGGCACAGCCGAGGTGGTCGACCACATCGAAGAAGCGGGCGCCGAAGCCAACGTCAAGGTGCAGCCGCCTTCGGGAGCGAAGGGCAAGTTCCGCAAGGACGACTTCCAGATCGATGATGACGCAGGCACCGTGACATGCCCAGCCGGACGTCTCGTGCCCATCCGGCGCAGCAAGGACGGCGGCGGCCTCGCATCCTTCGCCCCTCATTGCGACGACTGCCCCTTGCGCTCGCAGTGCACCGACTCGAAGGCAGGAAGGCATATCAAGGTCCACCCTCGCGAGAAGACATTGCAGCGCTCGAGGCAGCGACAAGGCGAACCCGCGTGGAGGCAGCGCTACCGGTCGACCCGGCCAAAGGTTGAGCGCAAGCTCAGCCACATGATGTTTCGGCGCCATGGCGGTCGGAGGGCTCGGGTCCGCGGGCGCTCGAGGGTTGCGCATGACTTCGCGCTCCTTGCCGCGGCGGTCAATTTGAAGCGCCTCGCCGTCCTCGGCGTCGGCGCCGCGTCCACTCCCCGCGGGTGAGCTCCCAGCCTGGCCTCCAGGCGACGAGCAGCCACGCGAAGGCGATCATTGAGCGCCGTGAGCTCGTTTCGGCGCTGCGACTCGCGTGGCGCCGGGCGGGGGGGGGGGGGCGGGGCGGGGCGGGGGGG
>JAEYOT010000516.1 GCA_023411445.1 Pseudomonadota bacterium | reverse complement strand
ACGTTTTGGATACCGAAGGGCGGTATGAGCCATCGCAAGGTTTCCGTGATCATGGGCGGGACGTCGTCGGAGCGGCAGGTCTCGCTGGCCTCGGGTGAGGCTGTGGCGCGGGCCCTCAACGAGACGGGTTTCGAGGCGCGATCGATCGTGCTGGGACCGGGCGACGACGCGCTCTCGCTGCTGGCCGGAGCCGAGATGGACGCGGCGTTTCTGGCGCTGCACGGCAAGCTGGGCGAGGACGGCTGCGTGCAGGGGCTGCTGGAGCTGCTGGGAGTGCCGTACACCGGCTCGAGCGTGCTCTCGAGCGCGCTGGCGATGGACAAGCTGAAGAGCAAGGAGCTGTTCCGCCTGCACAATGTGCCGACGCCGCCGTACTACGTGTACGACCAGGCGAGCGGGCTCAGCGTGGCGGACGTGCACGGCTCGTTCGGGTTTCCGGTGGTGGTGAAGCCGCGGCGCGAGGGCTCGAGCATCGGCGTGAGCCGTGCGAACAACCTGGCGGAGCTGGTGGAGGCGGTGGAGCTCGCGGCGGCGTTCGATTCCTCCGTGCTGGTGGAGCGCTTCGTGCAGGCGCGCGAGGTGGCGGTGGGCATCTTGGATGGCCGCGTGCTCGGGGCGATCGAGATCGCGCCCAAGCAGGGCATGTACGACTTTGCGGCGAAGTACACGCCGGGCATGACGGACTACTTCATGCCGGCGCGCCTGCAGCCCGCGCGCTACAAGAACGTGCTCAACTTGGCGGAGCGCGCGGCGGAGGCGCTGGATACGAGCGGCGCGGTGCGGGTGGATCTGCTCGTGACCGAGGGTCAAAACGAGTACGTGTTGGAAGTGAACACGCTGCCCGGTATGACGCCGACCAGCCTGCTGCCGAAGATCGCCGGCGCCGCGGGCTACAGCTTTGGCGAGCTGTGCGCCGCGATCATGAACGGGGCGCGACTGCACACGCGCAAGCCGGAGCCGCGTTCCGTGGCGGCCGAGCTGCTCGCCAGCGCGCCGGCTATGGATGAAGAGAGCGTGGTGGTGCGGCGCGGCTACGGTGCGCGGCGCTCACAGCGGTCGCGCACGGCCTGATTGTAGCGGCCGATCATCTCCTGCACGTCTTCCTTCGGCTCTTCTGGCGGGAAGTAAACGTAGCGCGCGGCTTCAGCGCGGGAGCGCTCCGCTTGGCCGGGGTTGACGGTGATGCCGGCGATGCCGAGGCCGAAGCCCAAGCCGACCGAGACGCCACCCGCAACGGCGCGCGTGGCGTTGATCTTCTGCTCTTCGTCGCCGTTGGCGCCGTTCTGCGTCTCGAAGGCGCTGATGAAGAGGACGGTGCCGACCGCGACCGCGATCGCGCCGGCCACGCCCAGGCCGCCAGCGATGACTTGCTTGGTGTCGTGGCTCTTCACGGCCTCGGAGTGGCGTAGGAAGCTGGGGCCGCCGCCCATGTCATCCGACAAGCTAGGGATGGAGACGGGGCGCTTCTCACCCACGCGGTAGAGCGCAACGCCGTCGTCGCGCGACTGCGATTTGACGCCGCGCTTGTCCACGAACTCGGCGCGCGTAGGTGCTATGACGAGCCAGTCCTGCTTTTCGCACTCCGTTCTAGCGACGCCTGCTGCGGTGGGGTACTCGCCGTCCAGCCGGTGGACGGTGGTGGCACAGCCAGAGGCGAAAGTGAGCAAGACGAGGGCGCAAACGCCACGCATGCGTCACGCAAGTACCATGCCGGCTTCCAGGAGTCAGTAATGGCTGGCGGGCCGGTCACGGCGCGCGGAGGCTCTCCAGCGACGCCTCGCCGCGGAACTCCAGCAGCTTGCGCACGAGCTCATCGCGCGTGGACCAGGGCAGCACGTTGCCGCGCGGCGTGGCGTACTCCAGGTAGAGGTTGCCGTCAGTCGAGACCATGGCGTCCAGCGATTGGCCGGCTTCTCGCGCGCTGTCTTCCAAGAAGCGATCGAGATCTTCATCCGCCACCAGTACGTCATCCAGCAGGGTCATGAGCGGGCGGCTGCCGGGCGTGGTGGCCAGCACCGAGGGCAGCTGCTGCAGCGCTACGACGCGCGACTCCGACGCTTGGAGCGGCGCCATGGAGCTCACCAGGATGCCCTGGCCGCCGCCGTAGAACAGCGCCACGTGCGGGAAGACCGTGCGGAGCGTGTGCACGACGGTCGCGAAATCAGTGCGGGTGATGTGGTGCAGCTGCACCCACTGCTGGAAGATGCCCTTGTCCGCCAGGCGCTCGCGCACCAGGCCGTAGAACTCTTGGCTGTACAGGGCGGCGGCGCCAGCGAACCAAATACTCGACAGCTCCATGGAGATGAGATCGTAGCGGCGCGCTTGCACGAGCAAGAAGTTGCGCCCGTCCGCGATGTGCAAGCTGAGCCGCGGATCGTGCAGCGCGCCGCCGTTCACGCCGCTGAAGTAGCGATCGGCGGCCTCCACGATCGCCGGCGAGATCTCGACCGCCTCCAGCTTCTTCCACGGATAGCTGGCGAGGGTGCCGAGCGTGGTGCCGGTGCCCAAGCCGATCACGAGCGCTTGATCGAAGCGGCTCACGAAGATGGACGGGTAGTGCGCGAAGAAGCGCTGGGCGTTCATTTCCCAGCCGGTATTGCCCTGGAATTTGCCGTTCGTGTACAGCGTGTACACGCCGCGCAGCTTGGTGACGGTCGTCACGCCGCCGTGAACGTCGTCGCGCACGAACGGCACCTCTTCCGGCTCTTCCCAGCCATCGAAGTACACGTTGGTGCCCGCGGTGAGGCGCGCTAAATCCCAGCGCGGCGTGATGGCGTACACGAGCGCGGCAGCGGCGCCGAGCGCGTAGGCTACGCCGCGCACCTTGCCGCCGACGAAGCGCGTGCTGAGCAGACCCGCGGCGATGAACGCCAGCGCCACCACGAGCAGCGAGCGCTCCGAGCCGAGCGCGGGCAGCACCACGTAGCCGGTGGCGAGCGAGCCCAGCACGGCGCCCAGCGTGTTGACGGTGGTGAGCCGGCCCACCCAGTGCCCCACGTCTTCCGAGGCCGCCACGCGCTGCAGCAAGAGCGGGAAGGTGAGGCCCATGAACGCGGTCGGGATGGCCAGCACCAAGAACGCGATCACGCCGCGCGTCGCCTCGCGTGCCGCGAAGGACGTGAACAGCTCGCCTGCGTCGTTGAAGAGCAGCGGCAGCTTGTCCCACAGCGGCAAGGTGAGCACCAGCGCTAGGCCCGTGATGACGAGCCCGAACGGCAGCGCCGCCTCGCCAAAGCGCCCGCGCACCGCCGCCGCGCGCGACGCGCCCACGAACAGGCAGCTCAAGAACACCGCCAAAATCAAGCCGAACGCGTACGCGCTGTTGCCGATGATCAGCGCCAGCAGGTGCGTGAAGATCACCTCTGACGCGAACACGAGCGCGCCAGACGCCGCCGCCACCACGTACAGCACGATGCCGCTGTGCGCGACCGGCCGCGCACCGGAGCGCGCATGCTGCTCCTCCAGCTGCGCCCCATCTCCCGTCGCTTCGCCCGCGCCGGACGGCGCGCTCAGCGCGGTGCGCCCGTAGAAGATGGCCAAGCCAGCGATGCAGGCGCTACCGATGGCGGACGCGAGCACCGTCGCGTCCATGCCCAGAGCCGGCAAGATGGCGTAGGCCGCCAGCAGCGCCCCCAGCGCGCCGCCCGCCGTGTTCGAAGCGTACAGCGCGCCCAGCCTCCGCTCGCGCAGCCGCACGCTGGATGGGTCGCCCTGCGCCGGCGGCAGCAGCCGCGACAAGAGCGGCAACGTGGCGCCCATGGCCGTCGTCGGCACGATCACGATCAAGAGCGCCCCCAGCCAGCGCGCCGCGCTCAGCGCCACGATCGAATCCGGAAAGCTGCGCGCGATGCCGGCGTACAGCGGCTGCAGCGCATGGAAGGCGAGGGGCGACAGCGCCACCGTGACCGCCACCACCAGCTCCAGCACCCCGTAAGCGAGGAGCGGCCGCTTCACCCGCTGGCTATAGCGCCCCCCCAAGAGCGCTCCGAGCGCCAGGCCGGTCATGAACGCCGAGAGCACCGCGCTCACCGCGTGCGCCGTGGACCCCACCACATACGAGAGGTACTTGGAAAAGCACAGCTGGTCGATGAGCCCGGTCGCGCCGGACAGCACGAACAGCGTCAAGATGAGCGCGAACGGCGGCTGCCGCGCCGCAAGCGCCGCCTGCCGTGCCCGGGTGGGCGCCGCTGTTTCCTCGGTTTGGGAGAGCTGCTGAGTCGCGGTGCCTGGCACGGGCCGGACCATATCCGACCCCCGGCCCGCCCTCCTAGCCGCCCGGCCTGAAAATAATGGTTTTTCTCGTTGGCGAAGCCCCCTCTGCACACTATCTTCCCGGCCCCTTCCAGTCCGTCCCCATCGTCTAGCCCGGCCCAGGACACGGCCCTTTCAAGGCTGTAACA
>JAEYOT010000484.1 GCA_023411445.1 Pseudomonadota bacterium | reverse complement strand
ATCTGGTAGCGTCCCGGCCGGACACAGCGCGGCGCGCTCTGTCCGCTCAGCCCGCGCCACCGCGCTCGGCACCGGAGCGCTGCGCTCAGCCTGCTGCTGCTCTGCGCCTCCCGTCGAGGCAGCCAGCGCGAGCGCACGGAGGCCCAATCCAAGCGCCACGAGCGCTGCGAGCGTGCGCGAACGCGGCGCGAGCGGCCAGAGCCTCATGGCTTACCTTAACGCCGGAAATCGTGGCTGGCTTCCCGGAAAAAGGTCTGTTACCTCGATAAATCTCGTGTTTCAGACCGATAAGCTGAGCCCGGCCGACGCCGCCATCCTCGAGACGTTCGTAGTGCCGCGCTACCTGTCCCTATTTGGGGACCTCGCGCAAAACATGCTCTTGGTGGGGGAGTCAGCGCGCATCATTCACCTGGGCTGTCGCACTGGCTACCCGGACTTGAAGATCTACGAGCACGCCGACGGCGCGGACATCGTCGGCGTGGATGCCTCGCTGCCCGCGCTCGAGCTGGCGCGCAACAAGGCCCAGGTCATGGGCGACGTGCGCATCGAGTACCGTCCAGCTGGAGACGACAGTTTGGCGCTCGAAGAGGGCCTCTACACGCACGCCCTCAGCCTCCACCCGGCCATGGGCGCGGACGAGCGGGTCGTGCTGCTGAGCGAGATGGAGCGGCTGCTCTGTCCGGGAGGGCAGGCCATCATCGCCCTGCCGCTGCGCGGCTCCTTCCAGGAGATAGCGGATTTGTTTCGTGAGTACGCGCTCAAGCACGACGACAGCGACTTTTCGAAGGCGGTGGAGGCTGCGCTCTTGGCCCGACCCAGCATCGAGGCGCTGTCCGACGAGTTGGAGCAGGTGGGCCTCTCTGACGTGGACGTGGAAATCCGTCAGACCAGCCTCACCTTCGACAGCGGCCGCGCCTTCGTGGAAGATCCGGTGAGCCGTCTGCTGATCCTACCGGAGGTCAAGGCATGGATCGGCGTCGAGGACGTCACCAAGCCGCTCAACTACGTGCGGGACGCCATCGACAAGTATTGGTCCGAGGGCAAGCTGGAGCTCAGCCTCAACGTCGGGTGCGCCAGCGCGCGCAAGCCGTGAAGGGAGTCGCTATGCGTGGTCCAAGCTCGCTGCTCGCGCTCAGCTTGCTGTCCGTAGGTTGCAGCCAGGGGGAGCCGCCGCGCGAGGTGCGCGTGGAAGTGCCAACTTTGATCACCTCTCGCGATCCGGTCAGCGTCCACGTGCGCGCCATCCAGCAGAACGGCACTCCGCGCGCGCCCGGAAATGAGCTTGCGCTCGAGGTGACGCCGGCAGATCTGGTCACGATGGGCAAGCGCGGCATGCTCAGCTGCCAGCGCTCGGGGGAGGGCAGCGTCTTGGCCAAGGTGGCGGGGGTGGAGGGGCGCGCCAAGTTCTCCTGCCAGCTCGTAGCTCGCCTGGAGGCGCCGACCAAGCTGACTTTGGACGTGGCGGCAGGCGAGGTGGACGCGCCGATCCAGGTGCTGGACGAAGCTGGCAAGGAGCTCGAGCTGCCTATCAGCGTCACGTCGGACCTGGGCAGTGTGGTGCAAGCTCGCTCGGGGCGCCTGCTTCCCCGCAGCGTCGGGCGCGCGAAGCTGACGGCTCGCGCGGGCAACGTCTCCCAGGCGATCGAGGTGGAGGTGGTGCGCTCGCTCAAGCCCGAGGCCGTGCTGGTAAGTCAGGATCGTCGCATCTATCACTCGCTCGAGCCCGGCAAGTACCGGCTGACCGTGCAGCTGCCTGCCGCCAAGCCGCTGAGCGTCGAGTGGATTGGCGCTCCCTACTGCGCCTACCGCGGCAACGGCAGCGAGCACCGCGCGGACTGCACGCTGCAAAGCAAGGGCGGCGTCTCCTTCGACAATCCTGCGTTCTTGCTGCGCGGTGAGCGGGCGGCTTCGCTCGAAGGCGTGACGCTGCAAGAGGTGCCCTAGCAGGGCCAGCCGGCGCCCCCCGGCCGACGCCCTTGAGCTCGGCCGAGTCCGAGCCCGAACAACCGGCATTTCACGGTGTTATACGGGCGGGGCCGCCCCAAAAAAATCTGGCGCTGGGCCCCTTGCGCGCCGCTTTTGCCGTGCGCACCGTACTGAGGTCCACGAGAGACACGGCTCGGTAAGAGATACCGAGCGTCCTCGGGGAAATGATGCGGGCGCGCTCGGCGAGCAGCTGGGCGTGCGCCGGCCAAAGACCAACTCATCTCGAGGAGAATGACCATGCTCACGCGTTTCAGCGATTTCAATGATTGGCCCAGCTTCGGTTTCGCAGACTTCGGGCGTAGCTACGCGCCGCATCGCCAGCTTCGCCATGAGCTGGATCGGTTGTTCGGCGAGCTGGAGCGCGGCTTGTCGCAGCCGATGACGTCGACCGTGAGCTTCGAAGATAAGGGCGAAGCGTTCGTGTTCCAGGCGGACGTCCCCGGATTGAGCGAGTCCGACCTGCAGATCGACGTCTCCGGCAACACGCTCACGCTGCGTGGTGAGCGCAAGACGGTCGTGCCGGAAGGGTACTCCGCACACCGCCGTGAGCGCCGCGCGTATCGCTTCGACAAGAGCTATCAGCTGCCTACCCGCGTGGACGCCGACAAGGCCACCGCGACGCTCAAGCACGGCGTGCTCACGCTCACCCTGCCCAAAGCCGCTGAGGCGCAACCCCGTCAAATCGCGGTCAAGGCCGCTTGAAATGGGAAGGAGCCTCAACATGTCGTTCTTCAACCTCTCTCGCAGCAAGGAAGACAAGCCCGTGACCCAGCCCGCTGAAACCAAAGTAACGTCCACGCGCGCTCGTGAGGTTCCCCTCGCCGTCGACATCTACGAAGGCAATGACGAGCTCTTGCTCTTCGCGGATCTTCCCGGCGTTGAGCCAGCAGGCCTCAACGTGAGCTACGAAGCATCGGAGCTTCGCATCGAGGGCCGGCGCGGGGGTGACGATGGCGTCGTGTACAGCCGCGCGTTTCGGGTCAGTGAACAGATCGATCCGAACGGCATCAGCGCCGAGCTCACCGCTGGCGTGCTGAAGCTACGGCTCGCCAAGGCCGCTCACACCAAGCCTCGCAAGATCGAAGTGCGCGCGGGCTGAGCCCCTCCCTCCCGCTACCTGCGACCTTCGATCCCTGGCGGCGCAGGGCCCCCAATCCCGGGCCGTGCGCCGCCGCCGTTTGTGCGCACCGTGCTAGGGTCGGCCCCGTCAAATGGCCCACCCTCTAGCCGGAAAGTCTGCCCCGCCCGAGCTCCTGATCGACCCCGCCAAGCTGACGGCGGCTTACTACGAGAAGCAGCCGGACCCGGACAACGCAGAGCAGCTCGTCAGCTTTGGCACCAGCGGTCACCGCGGCTCACCCGAGGACGGAAGCTTCAACGAAGCCCACATCCGCGCCGTGACGCAGGCCATCTGCGAGTACCGCGCGCGGGCTGGCATCACGGGGCCGCTCTTCCTGGGTAAGGACACGCACGCGGCTTCGGGCCCAGCTGAACGCACCGCGCTCGAAGTCCTGGCTGCCAATGGTGTCGAGGTGATGATCCAGGATCGCTTCACACCCACGCCGGCCATCTCGCACGCCATCCTCACCCACAACCGCGGCCGCGCCTCGCGCCTGGCTGACGGCATCGTGGTGACGCCCTCACACAACCCGCCGCGCGACGGCGGGTTCAAGTACAACCCGCCCCACGGCGGCCCAGCCGACACGGACGTGACCGACGTGGTGCAGGCCCGCGCCAACGAGCTGCTCAAGGCCAAGGGCTCGGGGATCAAGGCCGTGCCCTACGAGGCGGCGCTCAAGGCCGGCACCACGCACCGCCATGACTACTTGTCCGCCTACGTGGCGGATCTCACGAACGTGGTGGACCTGGACGCCATCCGCAGCACCCGCCTCACGCTTGGCGCTGACCCGCTGGGCGGCGCCAGCGTGGACTACTGGGAGCGCATCGCGGACGAGCACGACCTGGATCTCACGGTCGTGAACGGGCAGACAGACCCCACCTTTTCATTCATGAGCGTGGATCACGACGGCAAGATCCGCATGGATTGCTCTAGCCCGTACGCCATGGCCAAGCTGCTGGAGCTGCGCTCGAGCTACCAGGTGGCGTTCGGTAACGATCCGGACTCCGACCGCCACGGTATCGTGACGCCGGGCGCGGGCCTGTTGAACCCCAACCACTACCTCGCCGTGGCGATCCGTTACCTGCTCACTCACCGCAAGGGCTGGAAGGCCGGCGCCAAGATCGGCAAGACGCTGGTCAGCAGCCTGCTCATCGATCGCGTCGCACGCGACTTGAAGCGCGAGCTGAGTGAGGTGCCGGTCGGCTTCAAATGGTTCGTCCAGGGCTTGTCGGATGGCAGCTTCTGCTTCGGCGGTGAAGAGAGCGCCGGCGCCAGCTTCCTGCGCATGGACGGCAGCGTGTGGACGACCGACAAGGACGGCATCATCCTCAACCTGCTCGCCGCCGAGATCACGGCCGTGACCGGAGAAGATCCAGGGCAGCACTACCCCGCGCTCACCGCGCGGCTCGGCACTCCGCACTACACGCGCATCGACGCGCCCGCCACGCCCGCCGAGAAGGCCAAGCTGAAGAAACTGTCATCGAGCGCCGTGCAAGCTGCGGAGCTGGCGGGTGAGCCGATCACGGGCAAGCTGACCCAAGCGCCCGGCAACGGCGCTGGCATCGGCGGCTTGAAGGTGACGACCGAGAACGGCTGGTTCGCGGCCCGGCCCTCCGGTACGGAAAACGTCTACAAGATTTACGCTGAGAGCTTCTTGGGTGAGCAGCACCTAGCCCGTTTGGTGGAGGAGGCCCGGTCCCTCGTTACAAGTGCTTTGAATAGCTAAGCTTTCTGCCACGGCGCTTGACGCTATCGACTGATAGGTTCATAAAGCTATCGATCGATAGACGGAGGTGTTCCATGGCTGATATCGTTCGCACCAAGGTTCGTTACCCCGTGCACGCTGTGCTGTTGGTAGCGGCCGCCGGGCTGCTTTTGGCGCTCAACATGCTGGTCGGGTTCCTCTTCATGGCGCTCGTGCCGCCTCTGATTCCGGTTTACGCCACCATCCTGTTCGCGGGGAGCTGCCTGGTGCGCACGGCCATGGACTACGCCGTGAGGGTTTCGCGACGCGGGCCTGCCGCTATGCTCCAGGCCGGCAAGCATGGCGAAGAAGTCCGGCACGGAAACGTCGCCGCC
>JAEYOT010000207.1 GCA_023411445.1 Pseudomonadota bacterium | reverse complement strand
TGAGTGCACCGCCTTCCGCAGGCTGCGATATTGGTCGCGCGCGACCACCTGCTCGCTCTCGGTGCCCACGCGTGGCTCCGGACCGACGATACCCATGGCACGAGCGTGCTCGTAGAGCCGCCCCTTGAGCAGCCGACGCCCGCGGTGCAAGCGCGACATCACCGTGCCGATCGGGCAACCCATGACGTCCGCGATCTCCTTGTAGGACAGCTCTTCGACGTCCGAGAGCACCACCGCCATGCGGTAGTCTTCCGGCAACTCATCGAGGGCGCTCGCGATCTCGGAGGCGAGCATGGGGCGGAGCGCCTGCGCCTCGGGATCGCGCATGGACTCCATGGTGGTGGCGCTGATCCAGCCGTCCGCCAGCGGGTCCGCGTCCGGCCCCTCGAGCACGCTGCGCTCGAGCCCGCCGCGGCGGTAGCGGTTGATGAACGTGTTCATCAGGATGCGGATCAACCAGGCCCGCAGGTTGGTCCCGGCCTCGAACTGCTCTCGCGCCCGCATGGCCTTGAGCAGCGTGTCCTGCACCAAGTCCTGGGCGTCGGGCGGGTTCTTCGTGAGGCGGGTGGCGACGCCCAGGAGGGCGGGGAGCTCCACCAGGGCTTCGGCCTCGAAGGCTTTGCTAGACAGGCGGCCGGTCCGGGACATCAGAGGCTCGTCAATGAAACCTAAGGCTTTAGCGTTTATTCCGCCGGGGGCGGGCCGCCGTCCTTCTGACGTTGCTCCAGCTCATCGAGTCGGTCCGCGAGCCGCTTGACCTCGGCCTGCAGGTCACGCAGCGCCTCAAAGTTGGGCAAAACCGCGCGGATACGCTCGTCGATCGCGGACTGCCATTGCTCGAAGGTGGCCCGCAGTCCCTTGGATTCTTTGCCTTGCATGTCCTCGTCCTCTAGGGCGGCTGGCGGCGTGGAGCCGGACGGCTCCCCCTCTTCTTTACCCGGCGGGATGAGCTTACCGATGGGGCCCTCACGCAGTTGAGTGAGGATGCGCTCACCCCGGTGGCGGATGAGCGCCTTGAGGGTCGGGATAGGAATGGCTCGCGGCTTATTCCGGAGCTCTTCCGAGATGATCAGCGCGAGCGTGACGTCGGTCTTGTCCTCCTTCGTCGCGTTGTCGATGATCTGGACGTCCTCGCCGTCCCGAATCATTTCAGCGATCTGCAGGAGGGTGACGTAGCTCGAGCCGCGGGTGTCGTAGAGCTTGCGGTTCGAGTAGCGCTTGATGATGCGCCTGTCGGCAGACTCTTCCGACGGGTCCGCGCTCGGGTTGTCGGGCTCGGTGCTCATGGCGTGCGGCCTTAGAGTATGGCGCGCAGCGTCAAGCTGGTCAAAAGGCCGCCCGGCCGGCGCCCGATTCAGCCGTTATCCTGCTTGGGCTAGCAGCTCCGCGAAGCCCCCCGCCTCGCTCAGGTCCGCCAGGTCCTGCCGACCCAGGTCGAGGATCCATTCGAGGAAGGCGGCGAAGCTCGGTTGGCGAACGCCGAGCTCGTTCACCCAGGCGATCACTTCGTACTCACCGTCAGGTTGGGTCACGGCCGGGTTGAAGGCGAACAGCGTGGTCCCTTCCAGGTCGGCGCCGAACGGGATCAACGTCCGCGCGCGGGGCCGCGTCGGCGGGCCCAGGTCCGGGACCGGCGTCTCGGCTGCTTCGAAGGCGGCGCGCGCGAGGTCTTCGTACTGGCGTAGGCCCAGGTTGGCCGTGCCCAGCAAGCTGGCTCCGTCGAAGAAGCGCGGCCAGCCGTCGTGCCGCAGCAGAAACTCCCGGTACGACGGGGGCAAGCGACGTCCGAGCCGCTCTTCCACCTTGGCCACCGCGACCTCCGAAGCAGCCGGGTTCGGCATCAAGCCCAGATCGCGGAATGGCTGGAGCCACGAGATCTCCGTGTGAGTCTCGCGAATCCTGATCAATAGGTCGTGTTGATCCATGGGGCCTCCTCGCGGCTCTCGACGTAGAGCACGCCGGGGCGCTCTCCCCCAAATTTTCGCCTGGTCGAAGGACAACCTGTATACGAAGCGAGTGAAGGCTTTGCTCCTCGCCGCGGCGCTGGCTCTGGGCTGCTCGGCCCCGAGCGGTGGTCCAGGCCTCCTGCAGCTCACCGAGCTCTCGGCGCGAGAGATCGGCAAGGGCGACAAGCTGGAGGTGAGCGGCGCCGGCTTCCCGGAAGGGCGCGTGGCGCGGCTGACGTTCCGTGGCGACGTGTTCCGTCCTGGCAGAGCCCCGGCGCGGGACGTGGAGGTCTCGATCGCCGCGCGCACGGCGACGCCGCATGTGCTAGAGGCGACCATCGGCGACGAGCTGATCGATGCCTTCTGCGGCCGCGACGACGGCGCGCATGCCACCTTCCGTGGCGACGTCACCGCCGCCTTCTCGCCGCGCAAGAGCGGAGCCCCGCCCGTCGCCGGCTCACTGCAAGGCGTGGTGTTGGATCTAGAACCGAGCCGTGAGAGCGAGGAGAACCGGGAGCTCGGGCTGCGTGAAGGCCAGCGCTTCGCCCAGTTCTTGGGCATCGCGGTGAGCGCTGATGGCAGCGGCCCGCTGCGCGTTCAGAAGGTCGAGCCCGAGGGCCGCGGCGCCCAGGCTGGGCTCGCCGCCGGCGACGTGATCGAAGAGCTGTCCGGCGTTCGCATCACCGAGCTCTCGGATTTCGTGCCGCCGCCGCGCGCGCGCACGGCTCGCATCGGTCTGCACCGAGGCGGAGCCAGCGAGGCGGCCGTGGTGGCGGTGGACGTAGCGGCGTTCAAGCCGGGCACGCTGTCGGATCTCACGCCGGCGCTGGCGCTCGTGGGCAGCGCGCTCTTGGCGCTCGTGCTCGCGCTGTCGCCGCTCGGTCGCTTCTCCAGCTGGCTCGCGCTCTCCGTCTCATCGCGCACGCGCGGCGGCTCGACAGCGAGCGAGCGCTGGCGCGCGCTAGCCCGAGGCGTGAGCGGCGCGCTGCCCTCCAGCGCGGCGGCCTACTTCGGCGTCGCGCTCGGCAGCTCATTGCTCGCGCTGGGCGCGCTCGGCGTGCCGCTCGTGGCGCGCGAGCTGGACTTGCCCATCTTGATCTTGACCGCTGGCAGCGCGCTCACGGTCGCCGGCTTCCTGTTGCAGCTGCTCGGTCATCAGCGCGTGGCGTTCGGACCGGCGCTGCGACGCGCCGGTTGGGTGCTGGTCGCGCAGATACCGCTCGTGTCGGCGCTGCTCGTCGCTACCCTCAGCGTCGGCAGCTTGCGCGGCGACGACTTCGCGGCGGCGCAAGCCGGCATGCCTTGGCGTTTCCTCGCCTTCGCTTCGCCGCTGCACTTCATGGCGCTGCTGCTCGGCATCTTCGCGCTGGTGCCGGAGGCGACGCTGACCTCGAGCCCCAGCGTCAGCCTGCCGGCGCGCGCGTCGAAGCTGTGGCCGGCTCTTCCCGGGGTGGAGTGGGCGCACTTGGTGATCAGCAGCGGGCTGCTCAGCATCATGCTGCTCGGCGGCTTCGCCGTGCCGTGGCTGAGCGAGCTGGATCGCACGAGCACGAGCTCACGGATGGCGCTCGGCGCCGCGCTGCTCGTGCTCAAGACCTTCGGTGTCGTGCTGCTGGTCGCGGCCGTGCGCTGGACGCTCGGTCGCGTGAGCGTGGCACAGTGCGGGAGCGCGCTCATCCGCGTCGGTCTGCCCGCCGCGTTGGTGCTACCGATCGGCGCCAAGCTGTGGGACACCGGCTCCGAAGGCCTGGTCATTTCTGCCTATCGCGGGGTCATTGCGATGGCGCTGTTCGTCGCGACTGCGCTGATTTGCGTGCTGGTCGTGCGACGTCTCGGGCAAAATCTGCGGCTGCAGCGCGGCGAGCCGAGCATCAACCCCTGGCTTTGAGCGGCGTTTCGCGCTGACTGCCACGTGCAGTGTCGCTGCACGGTCGATCGAGACTAAAGGCGCCCGCTCCACCGCCGTTCTCGCCTCCCATGGCCATGGAACTGAGCGAGGCCGAAGCCACCGAGGAAGAAGAACGGCACAGCGAAGCGAGCATCCGCTCCCTCGCACCCAGCGCCGACGCTGGCCACCGCCGCGAGCACTCTCGCTTCGCGGTCGATTTGGACGTGACGGTCGGCAGCGACCACAATTTTTACGCCGGCTTCGCCGAGAACCTGTCGGCTGGCGGCGTGTTCATCGCCACGCACAAGCTCAAGCGCGTTGGCTCGAAGATCGAGCTTACGATCAACCTGCCCGACGGCGCCAAGCTCACCGCGCTGGGCGAGGTGCGCTGGGTCCGCGTCTTCAACGAGACGAGCGACACCCCGCCCGGCATGGGCGTCAAGTTCATCGAATTGAGTGACGGAGCGGTCGAAGCCATCACGGCGTTCTTGGAGCGCCGCGACCCGCTGTTCTTCGACGACGAATGAAACGGCGAGGTTGCGGCTGCCAACGTTTCCGCTCAATCTGAGCGCGCGCGTGACCGACGACCTGGCTTCTTCCCCCGAACATTTCATGCGCTTGGCGCTGGCCGAGGCGGATCTCGCGCTCGAGCACGGCGACGTGCCGGTCGGCGCGGTGGTCGTGTCGAGGGAGGGCGTCGTGCTGGCCAAGGATCATAACCGGCGGGAGCAGCGCGCCGATCCCACCGCTCATGCCGAGCTGCTCGCGGTGCGGGAGGCCACGCGCGGCCTCGGCGGCTGGCGGCTGGAGGGCGCCACCGTCTACGTCACGCTCGAGCCGTGCCCGATGTGCGCCGGCGCGCTCGTCAACGCGCGCATCGCCCGACTGGTCTACGGCGCGTCCGACCCCAAGGCTGGCGCCGTGGCCTCTCTCTTCCAGATCGGCACGGACCCGCGGCTCAATCACCGCTTCCAGGTCGAGGCTGGCTTCATGGCTGAGGAAGGCGCTCGCCGCCTGTCCCAGTTCTTCGCGGAGCTCAGGCGCAAGCGCCAAGCTGCCAGCTGACGGGCTGACGCCTTCACGGCCCTGGCGCGCTCAGCTCGGGTGGTGCGCGCTCGTCCTCCGCCTGCAGCTCGTCTGCCGGCGCCATGCCAGTCGCCTCGGCCGAAGGCACCCGAAACGCCACTTCTTCGGCGAGGCCTGCCTCGAGCTCGGCGTCGTCGATGCGTCTGATCTTGTGGGCGATGTGCATCAGCTTGTGCAGGTAGTTGCGCCAGCCTGGCTTCAGCTTGCCATCGGGGGCGAAGCGGCTCGACGTCGGGTTCGGCAAGATCGAGGCGAGGTAGAGCGCCTGCCCGAGCGAGAGAGCGCGCGGCGGCGTCGCGAAGTAGTACTGTGCCGCGTCACCCACGCCGTAGAGCCCTGGCCCCAGCTCGACCACGTTCAGGTAGAGCTCCAGGATGCGCCGCTTGTCCAGCTGTTGCTCGAGCAGCAGCGTGAGCAGCGCCTCCTGCAGCTTACGCCCGAGCGTCTTTTCCATGCCCAGGTACAGGTTCTTGGCCAGCTGCATGCTGACGGTGCTGGCGCCACGCGCGAAGCGTCCTTGCTTCAAGTCGTCTTTCAGCGCCATCTCCAGCGCCACGAAGTCGAAGCCACCGTGCGCGTGAAATCGGCTGTCTTCGCAAATGATGACCGCTGTCTCCAGGTGCCGCGACATGTCGTCCAGCGGCACCCAGCTCGCCGTTCCGGGTCCGCTCTCGATCACCATCGGCGAGCCGTCCGGCGCCTTCACCTCGCGCATGAACGGTCGCGTGAAGCGCTGCGCGGAGAGCTCGAGCGGCGCGCTCTGGATCTTGCACTCGTTCTGCACGCGCAGCACCACGCTCGTGTCCTTCGGCGCCAGCGCGTCGTACTTCACCTGCAGGTCCAGCCCGAAGCTGCCGCTCAGGCGCATGTCACGCACCAGCGGCAAGAGCCCGCGCGGCGCCGCTTCCAGCATGCTCTGACAAGCGGAGAGCGGTACCCGCAGCCGGCCCTCCACGTGGCGCTTGCCCGGCGCGTTCTCCAGCCGCCCGCTCAGCTCCGCGCGCAGCTCCCCGATGTGCGCCTCACTGGAGGTGATCACCAGCTCCTGCCCGTCCAGCCGCGCCCGCGCCGACAGTGAGGCATCGAAGCCCCACGGCCCGACCGGCTGCGGTGACAGCTCGCGCCGCTGCAACACCAGGCCGCGCAGCGCGACCTTGCCGTCGAGCGTCACGGTCTCGAAATCTTCGGAGAAGCCCAGCGCGCCATCGGCTGCCAAGGTGGCTTGTCGCACGTCGGCGAGCCCCATCTGGCCGGCCCTCACGCCCAGGCTCGCGAAGCTGACCGGCCCGCCTTTGGCCACGACGTGCACGGGGCCGCGCTCTAGCGGCAACGACGCGTTCAAGGCCAGGGGTGTCACTCCGGCCTCCTCCGCCATCGGCGTCACGGAGACGCGCACCTCGGAGCCCTCGCGATTCAGGGCCAAGCGGCTGGGCCCGAAGCTGAGCGTCTCTCCGCCGCGCTGCACCCGCGCCGAGACCCCATCGAGGCCGAGCCGCGCGTCAGCGGCGAGCCGCTCCTTCAACAGCGGCAGCAGCACCGCCCGCCACTCGCGTAGCCTCGCCGCTCGCCCGCTCACCGTGCTCGCGGGTTCCGCTGCGTCCGCATTCCGAACATCGCTCGGCACGCGGCCCGCCGTCCGCAAGACGGCCCCAGCTGCGGCGCTGTCCGGCGAGGGCGCGTCCCGCGTCGACTCGGGTCGCTCGGCCTCGATCCACGCAAGATCCACGCTCGTGGTCGCGAGCCGCACCAGCACGCGCTGGCCAGCCCGCGTCTCGAACGCCAGGCCCAAGCCAGTCGCCTCCAGCGCCTGCTCGCCGCGCCGCGCTCGAATCAGGTCCGCGCCAGCCTCCAGCACGCCCGCTCCGCGCCGCGCGCCCGCACCCCAGACCTCGAGCAGGGAATCCTCACGCTGCCAGCGCACGTACAGCCCGCTCACGGAGATCTCGCGCGAGGACTCGGCGCCCCCCTCCGCCGCTTGCGTGCGCTTGCCGCGCAGCTTCTCCAGCAACCGGTCGTAGTCGCCGCTACCAATTAGGCTGCCGCCGCTGGCGTAGACGCGGCCCGACAGCGGGCTCACGTTCACCGCGTGCAGGTGGAGCGCGGCGTCGGTCTCCGGCGCCCTCACTCGCACGTCGCGCAGCCAGATGCCCGACGCTCCGAAGCGCACCGCGCCCACGCTGGCGGCTAAGC
>JAEYOT010000165.1 GCA_023411445.1 Pseudomonadota bacterium | reverse complement strand
CGCGTAGCCAGCCGTCGAGCGGCTCGAGCGTCCAAAGCTGGCTGCGCTTGGCGTGCAGCACCATGAAGACCTCTTGCTGGAGGTCGTCCAGGTCCTGCTCTTTGACGCCGAAGCGGCGCAGGTGCCTGCGGGTGGCCTCGGTGTGCGCCGCGTACAGCTCGGCCAAATCGGAAACGGAGCTGGGAGGGGCGGCAACGGACGGCGCCTGTTTCGCGGACATGACCGGCGGCCTCCGGTGCCATGCCCATCACGCGAACGCAAACGGCAGGTCGATTTCGTCCCCAGGCCGTTGGGCCGCGCGCATAAAGGGGGGAAATGCGATCACGCGCCGAGCTCACGCACGCGTGAGCGGAGCGATTACGGGGTTCGGATTTAGGGGTGGGCGGGCACTCGCCAGGTGCTGATTGGAGAGAGGGGGGACCTTAAATCGCTCGCACGCGTGTCCACGCGAGCCTCGTCGTCCGGGCTGGCTCCTTCCTGAGGACGCTGCCCGGTATTCCAGTCACAGTGCAGCCCGGGCGATGCACTTTGGTGTCGTTGACTTACAGAAGCCCTAGCCCGGCTTTTGTCAGCGTGGTAGACGCGGCCCGCGCGTCCGTTCAGGACCGACGAAGCTTCAAGGAATCACACGCGACATGACGACGACGAGCAGCACGGCGAGCGGTAAGGGCAAGATCCTCCAGGTGATTGGACCGGTGGTGGACGTCGAGTTCCCGCCGGGCAAGCTGCCCAAGATTCTGAACGCGCTCACGGTCACCAACCCGAGCATCTCGAACGAGAAGGACAACCTGGTGCTCGAGGTCGCTCAGCACCTGGGTGAGTCGATGGTGCGCACCATCGCGATGGCCGCCACCGAGGGTCTGGTTCGCGGCGTGGAGGTGACGGACACTGGCGCGCCCATTCAGATGCCGGTCGGCGCTGAGGTGCTCGGCCGCATCCTCAACGTGGTCGGCAAGCCGGTGGACGAGGCGGGTCCGGTCAACGCCAAGAAGCGCTCGCCGATCCATCGCCCGGCTCCCCTGTTCGTGGACCAGAACACCACGGTCGAGATCTTCGAGACCGGCATCAAGGTGATCGACCTGCTCGCTCCGTACCGTAAGGGCGGGAAGATCGGCCTGTTCGGCGGCGCCGGCGTCGGCAAGACCGTGTTCATCCAGGAACTCATCAACAACGTCGCCAAGGCGCACGGCGGCGTGAGCTGCTTCGCTGGCGTCGGTGAGCGCACCCGCGAGGGTAACGACCTGTTCTTGGAAATGAAGGAGTCCAAGCTGGAGACGGGCGAGCCCGTGCTCAGCAAGACGGCCCTGATCTTCGGTCAGATGAACGAGCCTCCGGGCGCCCGCGCGCGCGTCGCGCTCTCCGCGCTCACCTGCGCCGAGTACTTCCGCGACGAAGAAGGGCAGGACGTGCTCCTGTTCGTCGACAACATCTTCCGTTTCACCCAGGCGGGCTCCGAGGTGTCCGCTCTGCTCGGTCGTATCCCCAGCGCCGTGGGTTACCAGCCCACGCTCGCCACCGAGATGGGCGCGTTGCAAGAGCGCATCACCTCGACCAACAAGGGCTCCATCACCTCGGTGCAAGCCATCTACGTGCCGGCGGACGATTTGACGGACCCCGCGCCTGCCACCACCTTCGCGCACTTGGACGCCACCACGGTGCTCTCGCGCTCCATCTCGGAGAAGGGCATCTACCCGGCCGTGGATCCGCTGGACTCCACCAGCACCATGCTGGCGCCGGACGTCGTCGGCGAGGAGCACTACGCGGTGGCTCGCCAGGTGCAGCAGACGCTGCAGAAGTACACGGACCTGCAGGACATCATCGCCATCCTCGGCATGGACGAGCTCAGCGAGGACGACCGCGCGATCGTGGCGCGCGCCCGCAAGATCGAGCGGTACCTGTCGCAGCCGTTCTTCGTGGCCCAGCAGTTCACGGGTCGCTCTGGCAAATACGTGCCGCTCAAGGAGACGGTCGCGGGCTTCAAGGAGATCCTCTCCGGCGCGCTGGACGACCTACCCGAGCAGGCCTTCTACATGGTCGGCAACATCGAGGAAGCCAAGCAGGCTGCGGCCAAGCTGAAGGCGGCCTGACATGGCAGCTACGATCGCGCTCGAGATCGTCACCCCCGACGGTCCCAAGCTCAAAGAGGCGGTGGACGAGCTGACGGCGCCCAGCGTCGACGGTGAGTTCGGCGTCTTGCCGCAGCACCGTCCGCTGCTGGCCGCGCTCGCGACCGGCATCGTCACCTACGTGCAAGGCGGCAAGTCGCAGTCCGTGGCGGTCGGCCCCGGCTTCGTGGAGGTCGCGGGCGACCGCGCCCTGTTGCTCACGGATCGCTTCATCAAGAAGGATGACATCGATCCGGTGCGCGCGCGCTTGGAGCTCAAAGAGATCGACGAAGAGCTCGATCACTACAAGGGCGACCCGACCAGCGCGGAGTACGCTGAGCTGGTCGAGCGTGAGCTGTGGGCCGCAGCGCAGCTAGAGCTGCACGGCGATCCGCCTCCGCCGCGCATCCGTAGCACCTCCGGCCTCGGCGCCGTGGAAGACTACGCGAAGACCGCGCGCGAGGACGGCGAGGCCGAGGCCGAGGCGGCCGAGCACGTCGACGACTCCGCCAAGCACTGAGCTCGATTAGGGGAGGGAGGCCATGTTTCTGACGGGGCTGCCCAGCTGGGCAGCCCTACGGAGACGTTCGAACGCGTCCACCGCGAGCGACGACGAGCGCGCGTGACGTCGCGCCGCGGCAGCGCTCTGCGCGAGACCAGCTGTGAGCTCGTGCGCCGGGGCGTGCGGATACCGGGCCCGCGTGAGGCAAGCTGCGACAATGCGCGCTGACGAGGTGCGGGCGCGCACGCGCGGCGCGAACGAGGACGACCCAGCGCCCGGCTGCGCGCGGGTTCCATCGCTTTCGACCTCGAGCCTGCCGCGCTCCGAATCATCGAGAGCATCAGATGGTCGCGCGACGTTGCGAGCATCGACGATGGCGGGAAGGGATGACGATCGAGCGCGCGTGATGCAGTCGCTAC
>JAEYOT010000123.1 GCA_023411445.1 Pseudomonadota bacterium | reverse complement strand
AGCTTGGGCGACAAGGAGCTGCTGCGGCTGTCCGTGCCGGAGATGCGCGCGGTGCGCGGCTCCAGCATCGCCATGATCTTCCAAGAGCCGATGACCAGCTTGAACCCGGTCACGCGCGTCGGCTTGCAGCTGATCGAGGCGGTGCAGCTGCACGAGCCGGTGAGCAAGCTGGCCGCACGGGCACGGGCGCTGGAGCTGTTCAAGCGCGTGGGCATTCCCGATCCAGAGCGGCGGCTCGAGGCCTTCCCGCACCAGATGTCGGGCGGGTTGAAGCAGCGCGTGATGATCGCCATGGCGCTGGCGGCGCGGCCCAAGCTCCTGATCGCCGATGAGCCCACCACGGCGCTGGACGTGACGATTCAAGCGCAGATTTTGGAGCTGCTGCGCGAGCTGCAGCAACAGTCCGACACGGCCATTTTGCTCATCACGCACGACCTGGGCGTGGTCAACGAGCTGGCGGATCGCATCGTCGTCATGTACGCCGGCAAGGTGGCCGAGCAGGGCTCGCGCGCCGACGTGCTGCGGGGCGCGCAGCACCCGTACACCAAGGGCCTGCTGCGCGCGATCCCGGCGCTGGCGCAGAAGGGGGAGCCCCTGTACGAGATCCGCGGCACCGTACCCGCCCCTCGTGACTACCCGAAGGGGTGCCGCTTCTGCACGCGCTGCCCAGAGGCGTTCGAGCCTTGCCCGGACGTGCTACCGGTGCAGACGCTGCTCGGCGACCGGCACGAAGTGTATTGCCACGCCGTGGAGCAGCGGCGGGCCAGTGAGGAGGCCGGGGCGTGAGCGCTGACGATGCATCCCTGATGGTTTCCGCGCCGCCGGAGGCCGCCACCCGTCGCATGATCGCGGGCTCGCGTGATCCGCTGTTGCGCGTGGAAGATCTGTGCACTTGGTTCCCCGTCAAGAAGGGCGTCTTCCGCCGCACCGTCGGCCACGTACGGGCCGTGGACGGCGTGGACTTGCGCGTGATGCGCGGTAGCACGCTGGCGCTGGTCGGCGAGTCCGGCTGCGGCAAGACGACGGTGGGCCGCTCGATCATGCGCTTGGTCCCGCCCACGCGCGGCCGTATCGTCTTCGACGGGGTGGACCTGGCGGCGCTATCGCAGGCGGAGCTGCGGCCGTACCGGCGCCACGTGCAGATGGTGTTTCAGGATCCGATGACCTCGCTGGATCCGCGCATGCGCGTGCGCGACATCATCGCCGAGGGCATGGAGTCGTTCGGCATTGGCAGCAATGACGCCGAGCGCACGGAGCGGGTGGCGGCGCTCTTGCGCCAGGTGCAGCTGAGCCCCGATCACCTGTGGCGCTTCCCGCATCAGTTCTCAGGCGGCCAGCGGCAACGCATCGGTATCGCGCGCGCGCTCGCCGTAGAGCCCAAGCTCTTGATCTGCGATGAAGCGGTGTCCGCGCTGGACGTGTCGATTCAAGCGCAGATCTTGAACTTGCTGGGCCAGCTCCGTGACGAGCTGGGGTTGACCTACCTGTTCATTACGCACGACCTGTCGGTGGTGCGCTACCTGGCCGACGAAGTCGCGGTGATGTACCTGGGCAAGATCGTGGAGACCGGCTCGACCGCGAGCCTGTTCGACAGCCCGCGCCATCCCTACACTCAAGGCTTGCTGGCCGCCGTGCCGTCGGTGGACCCCGACAAGCGCCGCGTGAAGGTCAAGGTGCTGGGGGACGTGCCCTCGCCGGAGCACCCGCCTGCCGGCTGCCGCTTCCACACGCGCTGCCCCTTCGTGTTCGATCGCTGCACCCGTGAGCCGCCGGAGCTGTACGCGGTGCCGGGCGGCTTGAGCCGGTGCTTCTTGAACGATCCGGCGGGCTCTGGCCAATAGCCGCGCTTTCCGGCGCGCCGTGAAGAAACGGGCGCTGTCCATCGTCCAACAGCTGATCTATCTTGTTGGGTCGAGGAGCAGTGGGATGAATCAGTTAGCTTCGCTTGGGATCCGCACGGGGGCGCTCGCCTTCATCACGGTGCTGTGCGCCGGTTGCCCTAACCCCAACACCTACGGCACACCGCGCACCACACCGAAGGGCAAGGTCCAGCACACGGTGGCCGCGGAAGGCTTCGGGTTAGACTACGAGACTCCAGGCACGACCGATCCGACGACCGGCCAGAAGACGGCGGGAACGAAAGGCTCGCTCACGGTGCCGAACTTTCCGACCTACCAGCTGCGCGTCGGCGTGACCGACACCGTGGACATCGGCGCGCGCATCGCCAACATGAGCTCACTCGGCGCGGACGTGAAGTGGAACTTCATCCGCGGGGAGACGTTCGACATGGCCACCGTGCCGGGCCTACAGGTGTTTCGTCTGAGCACCTCCAGCGGCTCGTCGGACGGCTCGTTCACGCAGTTTTACGCCAATCTTCCGCTCGTCTTCGGCATCAACCTGGCGGACGCGCTGTCGATCGTGCCCACGGCGGGCATCACTTACTCGCTCAGCTCTGCGGAGGCGCTGTCGGATCAGGACGACGCAGCCAGGACTACGGACGGCTTGTTCGTGCGCGCCGGCCTCGGCTTCAACTTTCGCATCAGCCAGAAGTTCGCGATGCACCCTGAGATCACGCTGTTGAAGAACGTGACGGACACGGACAAGAACGGCGATGTCCTGCTCTACGTCTTCGGGCTCGGCTTCAACTTCGGTTCTTTGCCGGTGTACGGAGCGGCTGAGGCCGGCGAGTAGTCACAGCGTCAGCTGAAAGCGCAGGCCAGCAGCGCGCGGCGTGGCCCACGGTGAGACGTGGGCC
>JAEYOT010000088.1 GCA_023411445.1 Pseudomonadota bacterium | reverse complement strand
CGCCCAGAAGTGGAAGATCGCCGTGGCCCCCATGGCGCTGATGCTGGCCCTGTTCATCCTCGTGCCCTCGCTGGGCGACAAGGTGAGCGTGCTGGTGCCCGTGGGCGCGCTGGTGGCGCTGGGCGTGGCCACAGCGGTCACGCTCGTTTGCGCAGCGCTCACGTAGGCTTCGGGGGCGTCCTGTCGCAAAGCGTGCGCGAGGCTACGCAGGCGCGACTCGTCCACGCGCGCGCCGGAGAGGTCGCCGTGAGCGAGAGCCTCCGTGGAGCGCTCCAGCTCCGCCAGCGCGGCCTCGATCGTGAGCGGCGGCTCCGCGCTGGCTTGCACGATGGCCAGCGACAGCTCGCGTAGGCCCTCCGCTCCCAGCAGCGCCGCGTCCACCGCGAGCGGCACCAGCGCGGCCGCGACGCCCGCTTCACGCTCTTCAGCCAGCGGCAGCGTGAGCGCCTCGCGTGCTGCGTAGATGCGCGGTCCAGCCAGCGTGAGGAACAGCTCGTACTGCTCGCCGGACGTCTCCACGCCGAGCAGACTACCCCTTTTTCCGGGCCGGCGTGCGCCGCAAAGTCACGCGGATCACGCGGCCTTCACGCAGCAGCGTGAGCTTGACCGGCTCGCCCACGTCGCCCCCCAGCGCCTTGTGGACGCCGTGCTCGCTGAGCTCCCGCACGTCCTGCCCGTCGATCAGGATGACCTCGTCGCCGGGGAGCAGGCCTGCTTTGCCAGCGGCGAGATCGGCCGGCACGTCACGCAGCACCAGCCGCTGCTCCGCGCTCTGCCCCAGCACGGCGCCGATGGTGCCTCGGTTCGGCGTGCACGCGACTGCGGCGATGCCGAGCAGCAACGTGAACGCGACCGAGGCGGGCGTCATGAGCGGTAGCCGGCGTTCACGTCCACGTAGCCATGGCCGAGATCGCTCGTGAGGTAGCGGGCCTCGCCGGGACCGTCGCCGAGCGAAAGCTCGATGGTGTAGCTCGCCTGCTTCAAGATCTCGTTGGCACGACGCTCGACTTCCGCGCCGATAGGCGCGCCGTCTTTCACGATGGCGATGTCGCCGACCGAGATAGCGGCGCGGCGCGGGTCGAACGGCACCCCGGCACGACCGGCCGCGGCCAAGAGCCGCCCCCAGTTCGCGTCCTCACCGAACAACGCCGTCTTCACCAGCAGCGAGGTGGCGATCGTCTTGGCGGCGGCCTTCGCGTCCGCCGTGGAAGCGAGGCCTTTGACCTTGATTTCAGCCACGTGCTTGGCTCCTTCGCCATCGGCGACCATGGAACGGGCCAAGGCATCGCACACCTTGGTCAGGCCGCGCGTGAGGGCCGCCTCCGACGGCTGCTTGCCGGAGGCGCCGGACGCCATCGCCACCACCGTGTCGTTCGTGCTGGTGTCGCCATCCACGCTGCACGAGTTGAACGTCACCTCGCTCGCGGCCTCGAGCGCGCGCGCCAGCGTGGCTTGCTCCACCACTGCGTCCGTGAAGATGAAGACCAACATGGTGGCGTGGGGCAGGCCGCCCACGTCCGGATGGATCATGCCGGCCCCCTTGCCGATGGCGAGGATGCGCGCGCCCTCCACTTCGGTCTCCGAAATCTTGGTCCAGCGATCGGTCGTGCAGATGGCGAGCGCGAAATCCTCATGCGCTTCGGCCGTGAGCTTGGCGGCCAGGGCCGGCGCCTGCTCCACGATGCGCTCCACTGGCAGGTGCGCGCCGATCACGCCCGTGGACGCCGGCAGCACCTCCTCCGGCGAAATGCCGAGCGCCTTGGCGACAGCGGCCGTGGTGGTGTGCACCGCGCGCAGGCCCTGCTCGCCCGTGACGGCGTTGGCGCAGCCCGCGTTGGCCAGCACCGCGCGCGCCAGGCCGGAGCTGGCCCGCTCCGCCGCCACCAGCACCGGCGCAGCCTTGACGAGATTACGCGTGAACAGCGCCGCCGTAACGGCCGGACGGTCGCACACGGCCAACGCCAGGTCGATACGCCCGTCCTTGCGGATGCCAGCCGAAACTGCGCCGAACCGAAAACCCTCGATCTTGCCGCTCATTGGGGGCCGAAACATAGCAGACCAGGTCGCGCTTGACTAACGCCGCTCCGCGCGTATCCTCCCGCTCCTTTCGCCGATTTAGCTCAGTGGTAGAGCAGCGCTTTCGTAAAGCGCAGGTCGCAGGTTCAAATCCAGCAATCGGCTCCGAGTTTCGACAGCTCAGATCAACACTAAAACGGCTTCGTTGCTCGCGCTGCTTGGCGCGAAGAACAGCACAAACACCGGCCGTTGTTAGTTGGCGCGGCACAGTGCGTGAGGGGCGCGCGTTACGCTCACGACTCGCGTCGTGTTAGCGTGCGCTGCACGAGGCCCGCCGCCAGCAGCAGGCCAGAAAACAAGGTCAACGGTCAGCCACCGAATTGCGCGAACGGGGTGATGGCGCTCAGCAACGGGGCATCGGTCGTCAGCACCCCCGGCTCATCCGGCTCGAGCCGTTGCAGCACGCGACCGCGCGGATCCACCAAGGCAGTAACTCCAGTCTCCGCGACGCGCACCAGGTAGCGCTGTTGTTCGATGGCGCGCAATCTGCCCAACGCAAAATGCAGCTCGGCTCCGGCGCTGCGACCGAACCAGCCGTCGTTGGTGATGTTCACGAGCAGCTGGGCCGGCTTCGCAGCCTGCGTGAGCTTGCGCACTAGCTCCGCATCCAAGCTTTCGTAGCAGATGAACACAGCGAGCGAGGCGCCACGCAGCTCGAGCGGTCCCGTGCTCTCGGCCGTACTGTACCTTCCCGCGCCCGGAAAGGCGAAGCGCAGCTTCTCTCCGCCCGGTAGCGCTTCGGCCATCGGCACGAGCTGCTGCTTGTCGTAACGGCAAGCCGCGCCGCAAGCAACGTCGTCGCGCGCGAAGATCAGCGCTGAATTGAAGGCTTTGACGGGGCCTGCACCATCGTAGGAGCTCAGACTCGCTCCGACTAGCAGCGGCACTTCGAAGGCGCCGCGCAGCCGCAGGTCGAGCAGCTCACGCCAGCGCGTGGCTTCGAGTGGCTTCGCCACGGCCGTTTCGCTCCACACCAACAAATCCAGCGACGGGGCCTCGGCTAGCGCTTTGCGCGATAGCGCGTTGTAGCGACGAAGCACACCCTCTGGATCCCGTCGCTTGAGCAAGGGCTCAGCGCCACCCTGCACCAGCCCCAAGCTCAACCGAGCCTGTGTCGGCTCCGGCGGACGCAGCAATCGCTCTAGGCCGAGCAGCGCCACGCTGAAGAAGAACGCACCGTATGCCAAAAGCCATGCACGGTGCCTCCGTATACCATCTAGCGCCAAGACCAGCGAACCACTGGTCAGACCCACGATGAACGACAGCACGCTGGGACCTAGCCATGCAGCTGGTTGAAGCAGTGGTAAGTTCGGCAAGAGAGCGATGCCGAGCGGCCACTTCAAGAGCTGTGGGTAGAC
>JAEYOT010000063.1 GCA_023411445.1 Pseudomonadota bacterium | reverse complement strand
GGGCCAAGATGCAGCCCGCCCAGCGCAGCACGCCGGGCTGCATCGACGATGGGGATCCGCTGCGCGGCTGTTTGCGTTGACGGGGTGGCGGATTTGGTTGCGGTCGCAACTAAATCCGGATACGTTCGAGAGATGGCGGAGGCTGCCGCGGAAGAGCTCAGGCTGCTGGTGCAGCGCTTCGTGCGCAGCTTCGGCTTGCTGGTGACGCGGCAAACGCCGTGCGGTCACCCAGTCTCCCCCTCGTACGCGCACGCGCTCATGGTACTGCTCGAGCGAGAGGGCGCCCTGACCACGCAGACGGACTTGGCCGTCGCGCTCGGCATCGACAAGAGCAACGTGGCGCGCCTGTGCGCTCGCCTGGAGGCAGAAGGTCATGCCGAGCAGACGCCGCTGCCCGAAGACGCCCGTTCGCGTCAGCTCGAGCTCAGCGCGCGCGGGCGCCGCCTGGCGGAGCAGCTGAAAGCCTCCAGCTTGCAGCGCTTTCAGCGCGTGCTCAGGGCCGTCCCGGCGGCCAAGCGCACGCAGCTGCTGGAGTCATTGGTCCTGCTCAACGACGCAGTGGCCTGCTTGGGAGAGGAGTCCGCGTGAAGGCTTGGCTACTCGGCTTGCTCGTAACCTTGACGGCTTGCCGCGAGCAAACGGCGCCAACGGCCGCGCCGGCTGCGCCTGCCTCCACGTCTCTGCTCGCGCCGTCACCCGAGCGCGCGCTCGACGCCCTGGATGCTCGCACGCCGCTGCCGCTCTTGCCGATGATGGCGCAGCACCAGAAGCAGAGCATGCGCGACCACCTACTGGCGGTGCAGCAGATCGTGGCGGCGCTAGCCGGACGTGACTTTGCGGCCATGGAAAGCGCCGCTTTGCGCCTCGGCTACTCGGAGTCCATGGGCGCCATGTGCCAACACCTGGGCTCGGGCGCACCCGGTTTCGCCGAGGCGGCGATCGCCTTTCACCGCGCCGCGGATGACATCGGCCGCGCCGCGCGTGCTCGCGACGCCGAAGGGGCGTTGGCAGCGCTGGGCAGCACGCTCGAGCACTGTACGTCGTGCCACGCCGCTTACAAACAGCAGCTGGTCGATGAAGCCACCTTCGCCCGGCTTGGCGCTCCGCACCCTTCGCCCTAGGATCGGGCGGCGACTCATGACGACCTCGCGTAAGCCCGCCAAGGAGCCCGTCCGCTGTAGCTGGGCCGGCACGGACCCCACGTACGTGCGCTACCACGACGAAGAGTGGGGCGTGCCGGTCTACGACGATCGCCAGCTGTTCGAGTTCTTGCTGCTCGAGGGGGCCCAGGCGGGGCTTTCCTGGATCACCATCTTGCGCAAGCGCGAGGCTTACCGCAAAGCGTTTGCGGACTTCGATCCGGAGCGCGTCGCGCGCTTCAACGACAAGAAGCTGGCCAGCTTGCTCAACGACGCTGGAATCGTGAGAAACCGCCTGAAAATCGCGTCAGCGGTCAAAAACGCGCGCGCCTTCTTGCAGGTGCAGGAAGAGCACGGCAGCTTCAGCGACTATCAGTGGGCCTTCGTCGGCGGCAAGCCGCTGCAGAACCGGCGCGAGAGCTTGAAGCAGATCCCCGCGCGCACGCCGGAGAGTGACGCCTTCAGCAAAGATCTGAAGAAGCGCGGCTTCACCTTCGTGGGCTCCACCATCATCTACGCGCACATGCAAGCCGTCGGCATGGTCAACGACCACGTGGTGGACTGCTTTCGTCACGCCGCGTGCAGCAAGCTCGGCAAGAAAGCGCCCCGCTAATCTCGGCTCACAAACGCACAACGCCCGCCGCTCTGAAGCGACGGGCGTCGGTGCTGGCTCGAGCCTCGGCTCAGAGGTCGAACTGGTCGAACGAGTTCAGGTCCTTGAAGGACTGAACCAGGCGCGCGGCCATCGACTTCTCGCCCAGGTGCATCCAGGCGCGCGGGTCGATCTGCTTCTTGTTCGGCTTGTCCGGACCCTCCGGGTTGCCGAGCTGACCTTGCAGGTACGCGCTCTTGTCGTCCATGTACTTCTTGATCGGCTGCGTGAACGCCCACTGCGTGTCCGTGTCGATGTTCATCTTCACGACGCCGTAGGACACCGCTTCGCGGATCTCCTCTTGCGTGGAGCCGGAGCCGCCGTGGAACACGAAGTCCAGCGGTTGCGGGCCCGTCTTGCGCTCCTTCTGCACGTGCTCCTGGCTGTTCTTCAGGATGATCGGGCGGAGCTTCACGTTGCCGGGCTTGTACACGCCGTGCGTGTTGCCGAACGACGCCGCGATCGTGAACTTGCCGACGCTGTTCAGGGCGTCGTAGGCGGCCAGCACGTCTGCCGGCTGCGTGTACAGCTTGGAGCTGTCCACGTCGCTGTTGTCGACGCCGTCTTCCTCACCGCCGGTGACGCCGAGCTCGATCTCGAGCGTCATCTCGAGCTTGCTCATGCGCTGCAAGTATGAGCGGCAGATCTCGAGGTTCTCGTGCAGCGGCTCCTCCGACAGGTCCAGCATGTGCGAGCTGAACAGCGGCGCCTTGTTGGCGGCGTAGTACTTCTCCCCCGCGTCCAGCAGGCCGTCGATCCAGGGCAGGAGCTTCTTGGCGGCGTGGTCCGTGTGGAGCACCACCGGCACGCCGTAGGCCTCGGCCAGGCTGTGCACGTAGGCGGCGCCCGCGATGGAGCCGGCGATCGCGCCCTTCTCGCCCTTGTTGTCGAGGAACTTGCCGCCGAAGAAATGGCCTCCGCCGTTGGAGAACTGGATGATGATCGGCGACTTCGCCTCACGCGCAGCCGCGAGGGCGGCGACGACGGTGTGCGAGCCGATGACGTTCACCGCCGGCAACGCGCCCTTCACGCTCTTCAGGTACCCGAACAGATCCTGCAGGGCGGAACCGGTGACGATGCCTGGCTTGAGCTTCAATTTCGACATGGCTTGGTCAGTTTCCTCGGGGTGATGGCGCGAAG
>JAEYOT010000909.1 GCA_023411445.1 Pseudomonadota bacterium | reverse complement strand
AGGCAGGCCTGCCCGCTCTGTCGGCAGCGCTCGACGACGAAGCTGCGCGGCGCCTGTGCGCAGGCCGCGTCAGCTTCGCCGAGCTGCGCGAGGCCAGCCCGGCGGCGGAGCTGCTGCAGTCGCTGGGTAGCGCCGGCCAGCGCCTGCTCGCGACCGAGACCCCGGAGACGCTCCAGCTCCCGGGCGGGCGGCGCGCCGAGATCCACTACGAGCCCGGCAAGCCGCCGTGGCTTGAGTCACGCCTGCAGGATTTCTTCGGCATGAAAGAAACACCGCGGATCTGCCGCGGCAAGGTCGCGCTCACGCTGCACCTACTCGCGCCGAACGGCCGCGCGCAGCAAGTTACGAGCGATCTATCCGGCTTCTGGGAGCGACACTACCCGAGCGTACGGCGCGAGCTGATGCGCAAGTACCCGCGGCACCCCTGGCCCGAGGACGGCAAGACCGCCTCGCCTCCCGTGTGGTCGCCCAGGCCTCCTCGACGCTGAGGCCCCTCTCCCTCGCCCCGGCAGCAGCCGTTGATCACGGCAATTGAAAGGCGTAAGTACGCTCGAAGATTTTTCGCGACAACGCGGTCGCGCTCACGACACTCAGAGGACTACAACCATGACAGGCCTAACAATTCGTCCGGACGGCGCGCTCGACATCGTTTCGCTGGGCGCCCTGGTGCACCGCATCGACCCCGGCATCGTCCCGTTCCGCAAGGCGCATGAGTGTCACATCCACGTCAGCGGCGGCGAGTTCAACGTAGCAGCGAACCTGGCCGACGCCTTCGAGATGAACGCCGGCTTGGTCAGCGCCATGGTCGACTACCCGATCGGCGATCTCGTCGCGGAGCGCGTGCGCGCGATGGGCGTTCGCCCCTTCTACAAGCGCTTCAAGCACAACGGCGTCAACGGCCCCAACATCGCCGCCGTCTACAGCGACCGCGGCCACGGCGTGCGCGCGCCGGTCGTGTTCTACAACCGCTCCAACGAGGCGGCCGCGCTGCTGAAGCCGGGCGACGTGGACTGGGAGACGATCTTCTCCGGCGGCGTGCGCTGGTTCCACAGCGGCGGCATCTTCGCCGCCCTATCGGAGACCACTGGTGAGCTGATCATCGAGGGCATGAAGGCCGCGCGCAAGGCCGGCGCCGTCACCAGCTTCGACCTGAACTTCCGGGAGAAGCTGTGGAACGTGTGGGGCGGTCAGCAGAAGGCCGTCGAGGTGATCGGGCGCATCGTCGAGCACGTGGACGTGCTGGTCGGCAACGAAGAAGACCTGCAGAAGGGCCTCGGCATCGAGGGGCAGGACGTGCACGCACAGTCCAAGCTCGATCCGAGCGCGTTCTTCGCCATGATCGACAAGGTGGTCGCCAAGCACCCGCACGTGAAGGGCGTGGCCACGACGCTGCGCGAGGTACACAGCACCAACCGCCACACCTGGGGCGCCGTGGCCTGGTTGAACGGCAAGACCTATCAGTCCCCCACTTGCCAGCTAGACGTGATCGATCGCGTCGGTGGCGGCGACGGGTTCGCTGCCGGCTTCATCTACGGCCTGCTGAGCGGCGAGAGCCCGCAGGAGTCGGTCAACCTCGGTTGGGCGCACGGCGCGCTGCTCACCACCTTCCCGGGCGACACCACCATGGCCACGGCCGAGCAGGTGCGCGCGTTCGCCAAGGGCGGCTCGGCTCGCATCCAGCGCTGAGCCGGGCGCGGCTCAGGCGCCGCTAGCTCAGAGCTTCGCCTTCAGGCGCTGGAGCAAGCTGAGGGCTTCTAGGCCGGTCAAGCGATCCAGGTCGAGCGCGCGCAGCGTCTCCGTGAGCTCGCTCTGGCTGCGCGACTCCGCTGAGCGCTCGCCGAACAGCGAGAGCTGCGGCGCCTTGCCGGCCTTGCCCTTGCGCGCCGGTGCGGCGTCGTCCTTGCGCTCCAGGCCGGCGAGCAGCGCCTTGGCACGCGCCAGCACGGGCTCGGGCAAGCCGGCCAGCTTGGCCACCGCGACGCCGTAGCTGCGATTGGCGGCTCCGCGCACGAGCCGGTGGAGGAAGACCACGTCGTCGTTCTGCTCGCGCGCGCTCACGCTGTACGAGCCCACGTGCGCGCTCTGCTCCGACAAGCTGGTAAGCTCGTGGTAGTGCGTGGCGAACAGCGCGCGGCAGCCGATTACCTCGTCCAGGTACTCCGCCACGGCCCAGGCGATGCTGAGCCCGTCGAAGGTGCTGGTGCCGCGCCCGATCTCGTCCAAAATGACCAGCGAGCGCCGCGTGGCCGTGCGCAAGATCTCGGCAGTTTCGCGCATTTCCACCATGAACGTGCTCTCGCCGGCGGCGAGGTTGTCGCTCGCTCCCACGCGCGACAGCACGCGATCCACGACGCCGATGCGCGCGGCGCGCGCCGGCACGAAGCTGCCCATCTGCGCCAAGATGGTGCACAGCGCCACTTGGCGCAGCAACGTGCTCTTGCCAGCCATGTTCGGCCCCGTCACGAGCCACAGCCGCTCTCCGGAGAGATCCAGCTCCACGTCGTTGGGCACGAACTTGCCGCGCGCCGACAGGCGCTCCACCACCGGGTGGCGCGCGTCGCGCAGCGACAGCACGTCCGAGTCGTCCACCTTCGGTCGTACGTAGTCGTAGCGGTGTGCCACCTCCGCCAGGCCTGCGGCCACGTCCCAAGCCGAGAGCCGCTCCGAGAGCGCGGCGATGCGGGGCGCGGCGCGGCCGGCCTCCTTGACGAGCTCGCCGAGCAAGAGCAGCTCGCGCTCGCGGTGCCGCTCCTCCGCGTGGCTGATCTTGTCAGCCAGCTCGTCCAGCTCCGGTAGCGTATAGCGCTCGCCGCTGGCCACCGTTTGCTTGCGCCTGAACTCGGCCGGAACGCGCCCGCTCTGGCCGCGGCTGACCTCGATGTACCAGCCGAAAACGCGCGTGAAGCGGATGCGCAGCGTGGGGATGCCGGTGCTCTCCCGCAGCCGGGCTTCCAGCTCCACCATGCGCTCGGTGCCGGTGCGGCGCAGCGCATCCAGCTCGCTCAGCTCCTGATCGAACTCCGGACGAAAGATCTCGCCTTGCTTGGCCAGCGGCGACGGTCGCTCCACGAGCGCAGCGGCTAGCCGCGCGTGAAGCTCCGGCACGGTGTCGATGGGGCCGCTCGCGAGGCCGAGCACCTCGCGCAGCTCGGCGTCCTTCACGCCCTGAAGCACCGCCACCGCGCGCTCGGCTGCGCCCAGGCCATCGCGCAGCCCGCCCAGATCGCGCGGTGTGGCCTCGCCGAGCGCCGCGCGCACGCTCAGGCGCTCCAGATCGCGCAGCTCCGACAGCGCTTCGCGGAGCTCCTCACGCAGCCTGGCGTGCACCACGAACAGCTCGACTTGGTCGTGACGACGCCGGATACGCGCGACGTCCGTCAGCGGCGCCAGCAAACGTCGTCGCAAGAGACGCGCGCCGGCCGCCGAGCAAGTAGCGTCCACCGCTCCGAGCAGCGTGGCCTCGCGCTTGCCGGAAACGGATTCGACCAGCTCCAGGTGCAGCTGTGCCACCCGCTCGATCGAGAGGCAGCTCGACGGCTCGAAGCGCGCGATGCGCCGGACCGGCACGCGGCCGCGCGGCAAGCACTGCTGCGCGA
>JAEYOT010000862.1 GCA_023411445.1 Pseudomonadota bacterium | reverse complement strand
ACCACGCGCCGCGCCGCGCGCGCTTCGCGGAGGATCCCGCGGCGCTGGCGCTGGCCATGGCCATCACGGTGCGCGATCCCTCAGTGGAGCTTCGCACGGACATCGGCACGCCGCGCTCCTTGATCGGCAAGCTGTCGACCCGCTTCGGCAAGGATCCGGAGCGCGTCGCCTTCATCGCTGCGCTGAGCCGCGCGATCGGCTTGTGGGATCCGTCTGCCGTCAGCGTCGCGTCGCCGCCCGGCTCACACGAGGTGGGCGCGCTCGGCCGCGCCCTGTTCGAGGCGTGGCGTCGCGGCGGCGCGTGGGACGAAGCTCGGCCAGACGGCGAGGTGATGCGCGTCGCTCAAGGGTCGCGCGAGGCCAGCGCGGTCGGCAGCGTGCGCGATTTGGTGATCGAGGCGCTGCGCGAGCTGGGTGACGGGCGCTGGGTACCGTGGGAGGCCATCGCCGGCTACGTGCGCTCGGACTCGCGCGCGCCGGGCTTGTCGCGGCTGATTCAGCGCTGGGCGCAGCGCGCCGGGGTGGAGGCGCTCACGCCCGCAGAGATGGCGCGGCGCATCGCGTTCGAGAGCCTGCACGCGCTCGGCGTGGTGGACATCGGAGACGCGGACGCGGACGACGTGGACTCGCTGGGGCCCACGCTGCGCATCACGCCGCGCGGTCGCGCCTACTTGGCGGAGCCTGGCAGCAGTAACGGCGGGCCCAAGTCCAGCAGCGACCACAGCCGCTTCACGGACAATCAAGCCCTGCGCATCGGGCCGCTGACGAAGACGGGGCACGTGCTCTCGCTCTCTCCCTTCGTGGAAGTGGGCGCTGTGACCGGCACGCTAGACGTGCTGATCACCGCGCAGACATTGGCGCTGGCGCTGGGCGCGGGCTTCGAGGCCAACGTGATCCAGGCGCGCATCGAGCAAGTCGCGGCGCTGCCGGATCCGATCGCGCGCACGCTGGCGCAAGCGAGCGCGGTGGTGGGGCGGGCTGAGTTTGTCGCCACCTCCGGCTTCTTGTGGGTGGAAGATCCCGAGGTGCGCGAGCTTTTGCGCACGCGCCGGCAAACGCAAGACCTGTTCGTGGATCCTTCGCCGCCGGCCGGCTTGCTCCTCGCTCCGGGCGTGGACATCGAGCGTCTCGCTCGCCGCTGTCGTTCGCTCGGCGTGGAGCTGGTGGTGGAAGGTGAGGTGTACCGCACGCGCTCCATCCCGCCGGGGCGCGGCAGCGGGGCTCGTCGGTTGGACTCCACGAATCAGATGCCCGCCCTGCGCAGCTCTCGGCCGCCGCCGCGCGGCATGACGCCGAACCCCGGCAGCGTCGGAGCGCTGACGCGCACTGCTGGCAGCACCCGCGGCAGTGGCACGCGCGGACCCGCGATGCGGAGCCCGACGCCGAACCCGACGAGCAGCGGCCGCACCTCCGCGCCGACTCATCCGCCCGTCAATCCCATCAAGCGCGGCTCCTGAAGCTCGCCGCGGCGGGCGCCGGCTAGCGTACGCGGCCCCATGCCGCGTCTTGCGCATCGCGTCGAAGCTCCGTCATGTGCGCGTTGCGCGGCGGAGAGCCCGCATCTCCAGCCGTTTTTCCGCGTCGACGCGCAACGCCGCGGGACTGTACCGGTTCAGCGCGAGCGCCTTTGCGATCTAGCCACACACAGCGGTTTCCGCTGTGGCATGCTCCAAAACCCCGAGCGCCCGAGGCGCCCGGCCATCCTCATACAATCGCAGAATCGGACGACCTAGATGATCTCCCGCCGCGCCAAAATCGTTTGCACCATTGGACCCGCTGTTGAAAGTCGTGAAGGTATTCGTGGATTGATTGAAGCGGGTATGGACGTCGCGCGGCTCAACTTCTCGCACGGCACCCATGAAGAGCACGGCGCCCGCATCGAGATGATCCGCCAGGAGAGCGCAGCGCTCGGCAAGCAAGTCGCGCTGCTTCAAGACCTGTGCGGACCCAAGATCCGCACCGCCAAGATCGGCCCCGCCGTGCTGAACAACGGCGACACCGTCGACATGATCGCCGGCGACGTCGGTGACGACCACACCATCGCCATTACCTACGAGCCGCTGGCTCAGGACGTGCGCCCGGAAGATCGCATCTTGTTGTCGGACGGTCAGGTGGAGCTGCGCGTGCTCGGCGTGCGCGGTGATCGCGTCGAGTGCTACGTGGAGCACGGCGGCCCGATGCGGCCGAAGATGGGCGTCAACTTGCCCTCCGGCAGCCTGCGCCTGCCCGCGTTGACCGAGAAGGACAAGAAGGATCTCGAGTTCGGCTTGTCGATGGATCTGGACTACGTCGCGCTCTCGTTCGTGCGCCGCGCCGAAGAGGTGCAAGAGCTGCGCGAGATCTGCGAGCGCAAGGGCAAGCCCACGCCGATCATCGCCAAGATCGAGACGCCCGGAGCCGTCGAGCGCTTGGACTCGATCGTGCGCGCCTCGGATGGCGCCATGGTCGCGCGCGGCGATCTCGGCGTGGAGCTGCCGCCGGAGACCGTGCCGGTGATCCAGAAGCAAATCATCGGTACCTGTCGCATCCACCGGAAGCCCGTGATCGTGGCGACCGAGATGCTGGCCTCGATGGTGGACTCGCCGCGCCCCACCCGCGCGGAGGCGAGCGACGTGGCGCACGCCGTGTTCGGTGGCGCGGACGCCGTGATGCTGTCGGCCGAATCTGCCAGCGGCAAGTTCCCGCTGCAGTCCGTGCGCATGATGGACCGCATCATCCGCCAGGCCGAGGGCAGCCGCTTCTTCGCGCCGACGCCGTCGGAGCCCGATCACACCACGCCGGATTCGATCGCGCACGCCGCCTGCGCCATCGCCCGCGAGGTCGGCGCCAAGCTGATCGTGACGCTGACTGAAACCGGTCTCACCACGCGCCTGGTCAGCAAGGCCCGCGCCACCGCGCCCATCCTGGCGTTTTCATCGGATGAGCGCACCCTGCGTCGACTCGCGCTATACTGGGGCGTCACTCCTAGGGCGCTCGTGGGCAAGTCGTCGAATCTGGAAGAGCAGGTGCGCAACACCAGCCAGTTCTTGATGGACAACGGTCTCGTCAAGTCGGGTGAGCGTTACGTCATGGTGTACGGCGCCCGCGTGGGCGTGCGCGGCGCGACCAACGCGGTGCGCGTGGAGCAGCTGCCATGAGCCGCGCGCGGCGGAGGTCGGGCTGAGCGCCGCGCAAGAGCACTCGTTTCCCAAGCTCGACAAGTACGAGCTGCTGGAGGAGATCGGGCACAGTGGCATGGCCACCGTGTACCGCGCACGCGACAAGCG
>JAEYOT010000829.1 GCA_023411445.1 Pseudomonadota bacterium | reverse complement strand
GAGTTGAAGTAGCGATTGCGAACGACGTGATTCTTCTCGGCGGGATAATCGTTGTACGAGTACGGAAAATCGACGTGGCTCGGGCGGAAGCGATCGTGCTCCGGCGGGAAGCGGTAGGGAAAGTGGCTGTTCTGCAGGTTGATCGAGAGGAAGAACGGCTCGGCGTCGCGGCTGATCCAGCGCACGGCTTCGCTGATGGTATCGGCGTCATCGAGCTTGCCGGAACGTCCCAGCGACGCCGTCCAGTGCGCAAAGTAGACGTCTTCAACGTCCAGCACCTTGCGCGTCTCGTCCTCGAAGGTTTCCGAGTGGAACAAGCGATCCAATCCTGGCGTTTGCAGGTAGTTGGCCATGTCCCCCCAATGCTCGTTCTGTGAGGAGACGATGGCCGTGCGGTAGCCAAGGTGCTTCAGCACGTCGTAGAGCATCACCCGCGGGTAGGCCGGCTTGGCCTCGTAGTAGTAGTGACGCCGATCCCGCAGCGGATATTGTGACGATACCACGCAAGGCGCAGCGTAGTCCGAGTGGTTGGCCTGCGAATACGTGCGGGTAAACGCGACGGATGAGGCAGCCAGGCGCTGCAGGTTCGGCATTACCGGCTCGGGCAGAGTGATGCCCCAGGCGTCCTCGCGCAGGGCCTCAATCACCACCACCACCACGTTCGGCCGCGCTTGCGGCTTCAGCGTCGCCAAGTATGCCTTGCCGGTCGCTTGGCTCGGGCCGCGAGCCTCCGGGACGTCGATCGGAACGATCTCCGGCGGCGCTGCTAGCTTCATCAACACGTGCGAGAGCGGCCCCGTCTGTTCTGCTAGGGCACCGTGCACCAGCGCTGCGGCGCTCACCGGGAGCCCGGAGGTGGGACGGCTGTCGTGGCGCTCAACGAACAGCGTGCAACCCACCGTCGCCGAGAACGAAACGGCCAGCGTCAGCGCCACCGTGGCGCTCTGGACCAGCACGCGCTGTGCGGCCGGGCTAGGGCTGCGCCCGATGGCTGGTCCGTAGCTGACGAGCGCGACTACGGCCCCGGTGCCCAGCAGGAAGCCTGCTGAGACACCGGCGAGGTTGATCTCGAGCAGGTGCTTCAGCAGGAGGGAGGGATTGGCGGCCGCAAAGCGCAGGGCTTCTCCGTTTACGAAGCTGCCCTGGGAGCGGAACATCGCCCAACTGGCGGCGTAGAAGCAGAGCGCGAGCACCAGCGCTACCGCGAGCAGAGCTTTGCCTGCGGCCAGTACTGCGCGAGGGGGTTGAAACCGCTTGACCAGGCGCTCCACTGCGGGGCCGGTGGCGGCCACGAGCGCGACGGCGAGCGCCAGCACGAGCAGCTCCACGCACGCGAGGGCAGCTCGCTCCGGGGCCGTCAACCCATACGCAAAAAACACGCTGCGTGGGCTTTGGAGCACCAGCGCAGCGTGTGTAGCGGCCGCCAGCAACCAGGCGGCAGCATAGTGCCAGTAGCCAGTGAGACGGGATTCAGTCTTCAGGTCCATCGGGATCCCGTCGCAGGGCGAGTTGCGAACGCCGCAGAGACGCTCGCAACTCCCTCAACCCCTTCACTCCTCCGCGTCGGTCTCGTCGATTGCCGGAGAGAGCTGGACTTGCTTGCCCTTGATCTGCCCCTTCAGTTTGAAGGTGGAGAGGACCCCGTCGCCGTCGAGGTCACCGTTGGCGATGGCCTCGAAGTACTCGTCCTCTTTGCCCTCGGAGGTCGCGTCCGAGTCGTAGGAGTACATGAAGTACTGTGGCTCGCTCATTGAGAACTTGAGACACTGCCAGCCAATCCTGCTGTCCTCAGCGTTCCACTCCTCTGGATCGGACTGATATTTCTTGCCCTCAATGGCGGCCTTGTCTGCCGGGATCGACTTGTCGGCCTTGGCGCAAAGGGCATTCGAAACGCCGGTTGATTCTCCAGCCACCATGATGCCGGGGGCCATCTTCTCGCGGTTGTAGGCGGCTGCAGCGTCCTTCGCTAGCTGGCCGAGCGAGTTGCGCGCCTCGGCGGTCTTGGCGCTCTTCATGTATTTGCTCACGCCGTAAATGGCGAGGGCGGCCAAAATGCCGACGATGGCGACGACGATCATCAGCTCGACGAGCGTGAAGCCGCGGTTTCTACGGAGGTTGCGACGAAGGTTACGAATCATAATGGGTCTCCAGGTTTAGCGGGTGGGCCGATGCTGAAGCTCAAGCGCCGGACCACCCGATCCGAACGCCGTCGTTGGAGTCTGTCGAGGAAGGTGAGTCACTCGTCCTCTTTCTCCCTGTGAATCAAGCCGGTGAAGCTGGCGCTCGAGTAATGGCTCGTCACGCCGTCACCATCCAAGTCTCCGATCGCGCTGACCACGTACCAAGGCTGGCCGGTCGCCGCGGTGGGCCAGTTGGCTACGGCGACCGTCGGAAGTTGATCGCCGGCCGGCACGTCCGCGCCGCCGCCCGCGGTGGTGGCGTAGGCGTAGCGCACGCCCGTGTCCACGTGGACGCCAAGCTGCTTGAAGCGCTTGCCGATGTCCGTGCTGGTGTCGCCCCACGCGTAGAGACGGGTGCCTGGCGTCGTCATCGGGTAATAGCTGCTGCTCGAGATGGTCTTGCCGCCCGCCACGTCCAGGTACTCGAGCATGTCGCTCTTGTAGGACTCTTGGTGCGCCTTGATCGAGCCGATCACTTGGATGACCTCGGCGGTCTTCGCGCTGTGGATGTAGCGAGTCACGCCGTAGGTCCCCAGCGTCGCCAGGATGCCGACGATGACCACGACGATCATCACCTCGATCAAGGTGAAGCCACGCTGCTGCGGACGTGCGCTTCGGATCACCACGGGCGACCCGTTAGCAACTAGCGCGCCAGCGTCCGCAGCTGCGTCACTTGGCCTAAATCGAGCCGGAATCGTGATCGCTCGTCCAGGGGCCGTCACGCAGGTGACAAAAATTGGCAGCGCCTACACCGGCCCCGCGCCGAAAAACGTCCGCACAGCTTCGCCTACACCTGGGCACAGCAGCGCTACTGCGGTACCGCTGCCGTGACAGCGGCTACTCGCCGTCGCGCTCGGTGTACAGCTCACCGTTGAAGCTCGTAGCGAGGAAGATGGACAGCACGCCATCTCCATCGACGTCGCCCGCGGCCTCGATGATGTACCAGTCATCGCTCGAGCTCGGGAACGTGAAGGTTTGCTCGGTCGCCGACAGGCCGTAGCCGTCCGTCTTGAAGTCTGAGCTGTTGTTCGGCACGGGGCCGGGGGGACCCGCCCAGGTCTTGAAGCCGAACATGGTGCCGTCCGTGCGCGACACCGACAGCTGCGTCCACCACGCCGAGTCGTCGTGCGCGGTGACGAAGGAGCGCTTCTGCTTGCCGTTGGGCGTGGCCGGGTACCACTTGCCGGAGCGAGAGACGTTGAGGTAGCTCCCGGTCTCCGCGCGCCTGGCCTCCTGCGCGGCGCGGATGGCGGTGATGATGCTGCGCGCCTCCACGGACTTGCTCTCGCGGAAGTGCTGGCTCACCAGCACGATGCCAATCGTCGCCAAAATGCCCACGATTACCACCACCGTGAGCAGCTCCACCAGCGTGAAGCCGGCGCTGTTGCCCCGCCGCTTTCGCGTCATCCGCTGCATGGAGCTACCACGATAGCGCAGTTTGCCTGCAGCTGCGAGCGACGCGGGCGCCGCTCGCTCGTTCCGCGCTTCTGCTCAGGGGAAACGGACGGTGGCGGTCGCGCTCTTACCTGCTTCGACCGTGACGGTCTTCGCTTTGCGCCCGTGCTCGGGGTGCACGAAGATGACCGTGTGTGAGCCGGGGCTTACGCTGACGCCGACCTTGGGCGTTTGCCCGAGCGGCTTTCCATCCAGGATCACGTTCGAGACCGGGATGGAGTTGATGTTGAGCGTGCCCTTGCCAGCAGGAGCTGCGGGCTTGGCAGTCTCGCCGGGCGGCGTGGGCTTGGGGGCAGCGGGCGCGGGCGCGGGCGACGGGGTCGGCGTCGAGCGCGGTGCGGACGAGGCGTCCGGCTTCTCGGCTTCCGTCTCCTCTCCGCTGCCTAGCTCGACGACGAAGGTGCGCTCGGCCTGACCGTCCTCGAACTCGATGCTCTGGCGGTACTCGCTGAAGCCCTTCTTGGTCGCGACGATGCTGTACGGCTTGTCGGAGGTGATGTCCACGCGCAGGGGCAGCGACGGCACCGGCCGGCGCTCACTGCCGCTCACCAACATGACCTTGGCGCCGTCTGCGTTGGCGCCAGCCTTGATGGTGGCGAGGCCCTTCTTGACCTTCAGCTTCGGCTCGAGCGTGATCACCTTGTCGGCTTCGACGGTGACGCGCTTCTCCAGCGACTCGTAGCGCTCGCCACCGTCGATTTTGACGACGTGATCGCCAGGCGACAGATCCTTGATCTCGGCGGGTAGGGGACCGTAGTCCTTCCCGTCGATCGAGAGCTTCAAGCCGGCGCCTTCCGCGACGACCTTGATGCCGCTGCCTTCGCTGCCGCGCGCGAGCTCCACGTTCTCGGCGCTCTCTTCGCCGGCGTTGATCTTCACGGCTTTCGGCGCGGTGGTGACGTAGCCGGCGGCGGCCACCTTCACGAAATGCACGCCGCGCGGGAGATCCGTAACCTGACAGGGCGAGGCATCGCAGCGCTGTGAGCCGTCCACGAACACCTGCACGCCGTCGATGGCTTTGCCGCCGGGACCAGAGACGGACACGACCAGCGAGCCCTTCTTTGGCATAAGAGCGTAAGCGGCCGCGCCAGCGCCGACGACGATGACGGCAGCGATGATCATCCACAGGTTGCTGCGACCACCGCGCTGCTGCGGCAGCGTGATGGTGGGTGAGGCCGCTGGCGCTTCGAACGCTTGCGCGGGCGCTGCTAGCGGCTGCGTCTTTGGCGGAGGGGGCAGCGGGGCGCGGGGCGCCGAAGGCGGCGGCACGCTCAACGGCGATCGACCGACCAGGGCGGCAGCGCCGAAGGCGGGTGGCGGTGAGCCGGCTGCCGGAGGGGGAGGGGGCGGGGCGCCGG
>JAEYOT010000753.1 GCA_023411445.1 Pseudomonadota bacterium | reverse complement strand
CTCATGAAGCCTCATTTTTCTTCGCAGACACTGGGGAAACAGGCTCTCGTCTTCTTACTGCTGGAAGCGGCCAGCGCTTCCGAAATCGTAACCGTGTGAAAGTAATCACCCTGACGTGGGGCACAATGCCTTCCGCTTCGAATCCAGAGGGACTATACGCGCGCGAAGCATGCGCGCGGTGTTCTTCGGTACCCCCTCGATCGCCGTCCCAGCGCTCCGCGCGCTCACGGAAGTGGCGGAAGTTGCCGCGGTCGTTTGCCAACCGGACAGGCCTTCTGGCCGAGGTTTGAAGCTCGCAGCGCCGGCCGTGAAGGAGGCCGCTCTGGAGCTGGGGCTTTCCGTACATCAACCTACCAAGGTACGTACGGGCGAGCTGGCTACTTGGCTTCGCGAAAAGAGCGCGGACGTAGCGCTCGTGATGGCCTACGGCCGCATCCTGCCGGCCGACGTGCTCACGGCGCCGCGGCAGGGCGCCATGAACCTGCACGCTTCGCTCTTGCCCAAGTACCGCGGCGCCGCGCCCATCAACTGGTGCATCGTGCGCGGGGAAACGCAGACCGGCATCTCGCTCATGCAGATGGACGAGGGGCTCGATACAGGCCCTGTCTATAGTCGCCACACCCTGGAGCTGAGTGAGACGGAAAACGCCGGCACGCTGGCCGACCGCATCGCAGCGCTCGCCGCGGAGGTGGTGCGGGCCGATCTCGCTCGCGCCGTCGACGGTGAGCTCGTCGCAGAGCCGCAAGACGAAGCGCTCGCCAGCCATGCACCGCTCATCGAGCGTCACCACCTGTCGATTGATTGGGGCCACTCCGCACTCGCCATCGCCAGGCTCGTGCGCGGCATGGCTCCCCGACCCGGCGCCTTTACGGTGCTGAACGGCAAGTCGCTACGCGTGCTCGACGCCCGCCCTGCCCCAGGTCCCATGCCGCCCGAGGCGCGTCCGGGTACGGTCGCGGTGCTGGGCAAGCGCGCGCTGGTCGCCACCGGTGACGGCACGCTGGAGCTGTTGGTGGCGCAAGCCGAAGGAAAGAAAGCGCTGGGCGCCGCGGATCTGATCAACGGCCGCGTGCTCAACGAGGGCGTGGTGCTGGGCGGCTGAGGCACCGAGCGCGCTCGCTACGGCTAACCCTATAATTTTACTCTATTTTCCCCCCCAGCGTCCGGTGTGTTAGAACCGCTCCGTGGAGCACTTCGAGCGCTTCCTCCGGGAGCTGAAAGCCGAGTTTCCGGCCTTCTGCATCAAGGAAAAGCGCGGCGATCGCTTGTCACGCGTCATCGATGTCGCGCTGCGGCTGGTCACCCTCGGCGGCCAGCGACACTACCTCTCGCACTACCACACGGTGATCGGCGACACGCTGTACGTGCCTGAAACGTGGGATGCGCTCCCCGACCTCGATCGCGTGATTCTGCTGCGCCACGAGCGAGTGCACCTGCGCCAACGTCGGCGGTATGGTGGCGCGCTGATGGCGTTCCTCTACCTCGTGCCCCTGCTGCCTTTAGGCCTGGCGTACGGCCGCGCGCGCATCGAGTGGGAAGCCTACGAGGAAACCCTGCGCGCGACGGCAGAGCTGTGCGGCTTGGACGCGGCGCAGAGCCCCGAGCTGCGCCAGCGCATCGTCCAGCGCTTTACCGGCCCTGACTACGGCTGGATGTGGCCATTTCGCTCGGTGGTCGAGGGTTGGTATGACCGCGCGATCGCAGAGCTCGCTAGCAAGCGGCATCCAGGTCCGGGAGCTTAGAAGAACAAGATGGCTACGCCCGTCATCGGCATCGATTTGGGGACTACCAACACCGTGGTGGCGGTGGTCCGGGACGGACAAGCCTCGGCCATCGCCGACGAGACGGGTAACGTCCTGCTGCCGTCGGTGGTCTCGTTCCACCCGAGCGGCAACGTGCTCGTGGGGCGGGCCGCGAAAGAGCGGCGACTCGTCGATTCCATCAACACCATCTACTCCGTCAAGCGCCTGATCGGTCGCAGCTGGGACTCGGAGGAGGTCCGCAAGGCGCGCTCGCGCTTCCCGTTCCAGATGAAAGAGGGGCCGGGCCAAGCCGCCCTCGTCGTCGCGCGCGGGGAGACCTACACGCTGCCGGAGATCAGCGCGTTCGTCTTGCGCAAGGCCAAGAGCATCGCGGAAGCCGCGCTCGGCACGACGGTGGAGCGCGCCGTGATCACGGTGCCAGCCAACTTCAACGACCTGCAGCGCGCCGCCACCAAGGTCGCGGGGCGCGTCGCCGGGCTGGAGGTGATGCGCATCCTCAACGAGCCCACGGCCGCCGCGCTCGCCTACGGCTACGGCAAGACCAGCTCGGAGCGGATCGCTGTCTACGATTTTGGCGGCGGCACGTTCGACGTCACGCTGCTGGATCTGTCGGACAACGTGTTCGAGGTGCTGGCCACGGCTGGCAACACCTTCCTCGGTGGCGACGACATCGACATGGCCATCGCCGAGCGCATGGCGGAGACGTTCTTGGCGCGGCACCGCTACGACCCGCGCTCGGAGCCGCAGGTGTACGAGCACCTGAAGGTGGCGGCTGAGGAGGTGAAGCACCGCCTCAGCACGGAGCCGGAGCTCACGCTGGAGCTGAAGGACGTCGCGCACGGTCCCGGCGGCAAGCCGCTCGGGCTCACGTTCAGCATGACGCGCGGCGAGCTGGAGCGGCTGGCGGCGCCGCTGATCGAGCGCACGTTCGACGTGTGCAAGGAGGCGCTCGGCATCGCGCGGCTCGCGCCGAGCGACTTCCAGCAGCTGCTCTTGGTCGGCGGATCCACGCGCGTGCCGCTCGTCAAGCGCCAGGTAGAAGCGTTCTGGAAGCGCGAGGTGCGCTCGCACATCAGCCCGGACGAGGTGGTGGCGATCGGCGCCGCCATTCAAGCGAGCGCGCTCTCCGGCGCCGAGGCGCGCCGCCGCGGCACCGTGCCGCCTCCGCCCAACCCGGCGCGCCAAGCGATGCCGAGCTCGCACGATTTGAAC
>JAEYOT010000668.1 GCA_023411445.1 Pseudomonadota bacterium | reverse complement strand
TGGTCGGCCGTTTGCCGGCGGGCAAGCCCGCTACCGCCAGCAACAGCTGGTGCTGCTGCGGCTCGATGCCGGCGGCGCGCGCGGCTCGCTCGCTGAACGCCAGGAAGCAGCGCAGCTCGTAACGGAGCTCCGCGAGCGCGCGGTAATCGGCTACGCCAATGGGGGGCGCTTTCAACTCGCCGCCACCAGCGGCAACGCCGCCTTCTTGCTCGCCTTGGCCAGGATTTGGCCCAGCTCGTTCTTACAGGAGCCGCAGCCGGTGCCGGCCTTGGTCGCGGCGCACAGAGCCTCCAGCGAGTCAGCGCCCGCTTCCACGGCTTCGCACAGGGTGCGCTCGGTCACCTTGTTGCAACTACATACCAGCCGCGTCCCAGGGTCCGGGGCGGGCGCGCTCTGGCAGAGCAGCTCGAGCGGATCGTCGGGCAAGGGATCGCCCCGATCGAAGAGCTGGACCAGCGTCCCGGCGGCGCTGGTGTCGCCGACCAAGACGGCGCCCACGAGCCTGCCGTCGCGCACGATCAGCTTGCGGTACGTGTCCTTACGGTCCTGCACGATCTGGAGGACATCGTCTTCTTCGCGCTCGGGTTGGCTCGTGCCCATGGTCGCCACCTCGATGCCGGCGACCTTCAGTCGCGTGTACAGCTTGGAGCCGCGGTAACGGCTGGCGCTGCGTCCGGTCAGCACGTCGGCCAGCACCGCTGCTTGCTCCCACACGGGCGCTACGATGCCGTAAGTCTTCCCGGCGTGCTCGGCGCACTCGCCGAAGGCGTACACGCTGGGTACCTCGGTCGCCAGCGTGTCGTTGACGATGATGCCGCGGTTGACCGGTAGCCCGGAGGCCCTCGCCACGTCCACGCGCGGCCGAACGCCGCACGCCAGCACCACCAGGTCAGCGGGGCGCGTCGTGCCGTCGTCCAAGTACACGCCCTTGACGACCTCCTCCGCGTACACCGCCTCCACGGTGCGGCCCGTGCGCACGAAGATGCCAGCGCGCTCGATTTGGCGCTCCAGCATCTCGCCGCCAAGCTCGTCGAGCTGGGCGTTCATCAGCGTCTTCTTCAGCTGCACGACGGTGACGTGCAGGCCGCGATCGCTCAGCACCTTGGCCGCTTCGAGCCCGAGCAGCCCGCCGCCGACCACGATCGCGCTGTCGCCGGCGCGCGCCTTCTCGCGCATGCGCAGGCAATCCGCGACGGTGCGGTAGACGAAGATGCCGGGCTTCAGCTCGCCGTTCTCATCGTTCATGCCTTCGAGCGCCGGCACCACGGGTTGGCTGCCCGTCGCCAGCACGGCGACGTCGTAGTGGCGCGCTTGCCCGTCTTCCGTCTCCACCAGCTTGCGCAGCGTGTCCAGGCGGGTCACGCGCGTGCGGTCGATCAGGCGGACGTTGTGGCGGTCGTACCACTCGCGCGTCTTGGTGACGATGCTGTCCGGCGCGCCGCCGGCCAGCACCTTGCCCAGCATGATGCGGTTGTAGGCGCCGCCCTGCTCCTCGCCGAAGACGGTGATCTCGTACTGGAAGGCGGCGCCGCGCTGGACGAGCTCGTCCAGCAGCTTGCAGGCGCCCATGCCGTTACCGATGATGGCAAGCTTCTTCTTACTCATTTCTGCCTTTGCGCGGCTGCTGCGCTCGCGCCGCCACGAACCCGCACAGCGCAGATCTTGAACTCCGGCATGCGGCTGGTCGGATCCAGCGCCGGGATCGTGAGCACGTTGGCCGCTTGCCTACCGCCCCAATGAAAGGGCGCGAACAAGGTGTCGGGCCGAATGTCACGGCTGAGCGTGGCGGACATGGTCACGCTGCCGCGTCGGCTCTCGATGGTGAGCGCTTGCCCCTCCAGCACGCCCAGACGCTCGGCCAGACTTGGATGCAGCTGCACGCGCGGCTCCGGCTTGGCTTCGCGGAGCTCGCTCACGCGGCGGGTCTGCGCGCCGGAGTTGTAGTGCTCCTTGTAGCGGCCGGTCGTGAAGAACAGCGGGTACTCCGCGTCGGGCAGCTCGGCCGCCGGGCGGTGCGGCACGACGGAGAAGCGGGCGCGCCCGTTGGGGTGGGCGAAGCGTTCGCTGAACAGCCGCGGGGTGCCGGGATGTTCCGGCGCCGGGCAGGGCCAAAAAACGCCTTGCTCGGCGCGGATGCGCGCGTAGCTGATACCGCTGTAGTCGGCCTTGGCGCCAGCGGTGGCGCGCCGGAGCTCTTCGAACACCGCTTCGGCGCTGTCGAAGCGGAAGCCGTGCGTCGCGCCCAGGCGCTCGGCCAGCGCGGTCATGATCTCGAGATCTGTCTTCACGCCGTCAGGCGCAGGCAGCACGCGCTCGCGCAAGATCACGCGCCCTTCGAGGTTAGTCAGCGTGCCCTCTTCCTCCGCGAACTGCGCGACCGGTAGCACGACGTGCGCCGCTTGCGCCGTTTCGTTCTCGAACGCATCGCACACCACCAGCAGCTCGAGCTGTTCGAGCTTGGCCGCGATGTTAGCGGCGTGCGGTGACGCCACCACCACGTTGGAGCCGAACACGAGCAGGCCGCGCACGCCGCCGCTGGGACCGAGCGAGTCCAGCAGCTCGTAGGCGCTCTTGCCCTTGCCCGGCAGCGACGCGGCCGGCACCCCCCACAGCTCCGCCAGGGCCGCGCGGTGCGCCGGATCCTCGATCAGGCGGTAGCCGGGAAGCTGATCGGCCTTTTGCCCATGCTCGCGGCCGCCTTGGCCGTTGCCTTGCCCGGTCAGGCAACCGTAGCCGCTCGCTGGCTTGCCGACTTTGCCCAGGGCGAGCATCAGGTTGATGAAGGCCAGCACCGTGTCGGTGCCCTTGGCTTGCTGTTCCGCTCCGCGACCCGAGAGCAACATGCTGCGCTCGGTGCGGGCGAGCAGCTGCACGGCGCGGCGCTGCTGGTCGAGCGACACACCGGTGACGCGCTCCACGTGAGCGACGTCGCAGCTCAAGAGCGCGCGGCGCAGCTCTTCGAAGCCCTCCGTGCGGTTGGCGATGTAGGGCAGGTCGATCAGCTCCTGCTCGATCGCCAGCGCCAAGAGGCCGTTGGCGAGCATCAAGTCCGTGCCGGGCGTCGGCTGCAGGTGCAGCGTGGCGGCGCGAGCGGTGTCGGTGCGGCGCGGATCCACCACGATCAGGGCGCCGCCGCGGTCTTTCTGCTCGTATAGCCACTGCATGAGCGGCGGCATCGTCTCCGCGCAATTGGAGCCCCACAGCATCAGCGTCTGCGCGTCGGCGATGTCCGCCACCGGGAACGGCAAGCCGCGGTCCAGCCCGAACGCGCGGTTCTGCGCCGCCGCAGCCGAAGACATGCAGTAGCGGCCGTTGTAATCGATGTTGGGCGTGCCGAGCGCGACGCGCGCCAGCTTGCCGAGCAAGTACGCCTTCTCGTTGGTGAGCGCGCCGCTCCCGAACACGCCGATGGCCGCCTTGCCGTGCTGCGCCTGCAAGGCGAGCACGCGCTCGGCCACGAAATCCAGCGCCTCCTCCCAGCTGCAGGGCACCAGCCGACCCGCACGGCGCAACAGCGGCTGGCGGAGCCTAGCTGGATGATCCAACAGCGCGGCGGACGTGAACCCCTTCACGCACATCTGGCCGCGGTTGACGGGGAAGCGCGGGTTGGCAGCGATGCGCAACGGGGCGGCCCCGGAGCTGAGCGGTGTCACCTCCATCCCGCATTGAAACGCGCAGTAGGGGCAGTGCGTCTCGACGGTCTCGGCGGTGACGGCCGCCAGGTGCGGCGCGGGGCGTGACATGCGGGCGACCGTATTCGTCGCCCGCCCCGTGTTTCTCACCCATGTCGCGGCGATGAAATGTATCGACGCTCGATACAATGCGCGC
>JAEYOT010000644.1 GCA_023411445.1 Pseudomonadota bacterium | reverse complement strand
GCCTTCCCCAGCGCTGCCCACGCCCCCGATGCCGCCAGCGCCGCCCGCTCCCCCGGCGCCGCCGCCCGGACAGTCAGCGCCCTGCACCTCGAGCGTCCAGCCGTGCTCGTCCTTGAGCAAGCCGTCTGGGTCGTTGCGCACGAAGGTGGTCGCGTCTTCGACCACGACGGCTACCTGGTGCGTGCCCGCTGTCAGGCTCCCCGGCTGCAGCGTGATCGAGCTCTTGGTATCGGGCAGCGGCTGCTCATCGAGCGTCCAAGTGTAGCGGTACGTGGAGGGCATAATCGGCGGGGACGTCACCGAAAGCTCGATTGGCTCGCAACCCGGCACGTCCACGGACGACTGCGCTGGCGTGGCCGATTCGATCATCTGGATGTTCTCGAACGACCAGAACGAGCGCACGAACTGCTCGGCGCACACCGCACAGAACTCACTCCCCAAATCACGCATCTTACAGCTGATCTTGGGGCGGTACGTGCCGGTCGGCTGGTAACGGCTGCCCTCGAACACGCCGATCGCGCTGTCGTACTCGCTGCTGGCCGGCGTCGGCACCGGCGTGCTCTCCTCCAGCCACAGCCGCCACTTGATCTGCTCGCGCTGGCTTCGCACCGTGGCGTTGGCTTCTCTACAGTCTTGCTGCTGGTTGCAAGGCGCGATGCCGCCATAGTCGCTGTACTCGTCGGCGAGCTGCGCCAAGCTGTGGCCGACCTCGTGCGCCACGACCTCGAAGGACTGCTCGTTGGCGGAGGTCGCGCAGACGGTGCCGCCCGAGCCGCCGTACTTCGTGTCGTTCACGATCACGATGATGAAGTTGAACTCCGGCACGTCCTCCGCGGCGATGGTCATGGCCGCGCCCTCGTCGACACACAACAGGCGATCGATGCCGCCGCAGTTGAAATAGGAGTTCAGCGCGGTGTCGCGCAGGCCGCCGGCCGAGCCGTTGTCCGCGCCGGCCTCGTTGGAGATCACGTGCACCAGCCGCACGTTGAAGAACTTCGCATACTGCGCGAGCGGCGAGACCTCGAGCAGGTAGTCGGTGATCGACTGCGCGTCGGCCTTCAGCTTGGCTTGGTCTTGGCTGCGGTAGCCGTCACCCAGCACCACGATGTTGTAGCGCTTGTCGACGGGCCCGGACTCGCGGAGCGTCTCCACCTCGAACGCGCCAGCGGGCCTCGCCAGCGCCACCAGCGCGAGCAACAGCGGCCACGGCCACAGACGTTTCACGGCGCCACCTTCGGGTAGGGCACGCTGCCCAGCTCCACCGCGCCGCGCTCGTCGCTCAGGCTCGAGACGCGCACGGTCGCGGCGTGCGTCAACACCGGCAAGCGCAGCGTGAGCGAGCTGCGCTCCTTCTGCACGCGCGCGCCGGTCAGCTCGCCGTGTTCGTTCACCGCCTCGCCGCGCACGGTGCTGCCGTCGGCGAGCGGCGCCGTGTAGAGCACCTTCCCGTGAGCATCCAGCACGTCCACCTGCCAGGCACCACGCTGAGCGGGACCACGCCGGCGTGGCAGCGGCAGCTCCACCGGCTTCGCTTTCAGCACGCGAGCGCTGCGCGCGGCGAGCTCGAGCTCCACGATCATCAAGACGTGACGGCTGGGGCTCGGCTGCTCGCCTTCGCTCGGCTGCGGCTCTGGCGCCGCGTTGGCACCGACAGCGGGCCTGTCGGCGGGCAGATCGCTGCCGCTACCTCGCTCTGTCTTGCCCGAACAGGCTGCCAGCACGATCCCCACTGCCGCCACGACCACCAGCGATGCCCTACTCATCGGTCCTCTCAGGAGGCGCCGACTTGCGCCCCAGATCCAGGATCGTAGCCGATCCTTTCAGCTCCGCCGGTGGGGTAGCTGGTCAGCCGCGTCCATTTGTGGTGTAATACTCTGCTGTGGGTGCGGGCGCCGATCCGCTCTTTCCAGAGTCAGTCGCGCTCTCGGGGCACGCGGTATGCAGCGATTGGTCGCGGAGGTGCTGCATGGCTCACGAAGCGACGCACACGCACGACTACGATCCTGACGAGGCGCTCCACCGACTTCAAGCGGAGCGGAGCAGCCGCACGTGGATCGCCCTGATCCTGTTCTTGGTGTCGGCCGCGGCAGTCGCGGGCAGCTTCTACCTCGCATACCGAGAGCTGCCGACGACGCCGCCCCCCGCGCACAACGCTCCAGGCCTGGGTTTTCCCTGAGCGACTAGCGAGCGGGCCCAGGCGCCCTATGCTTGGCGCCCATGTCGCTGAGCCAGGTGCCCTCGTCACTGCCGCAGAGCGCTCAGCCCACGAGCGGCGAGGAAGACGCGCTGGCGCTACTCCATCCCGCCGTGCGCGCCTGGTTCGAGCGGCGCTTCCCGCACGGGCCGACCGCGGCGCAGACGCGCGGCTGGCCGGCGATCGCCGCGGGTGAAGACACGCTGATCGCAGCTCCCACCGGCTCCGGCAAGACGCTCTCGGCGTTCTTGCTCTGCATCGACCGCCTGTACCGAGCGGCTGCGGCTGGCACCCTGCCCGAGGCGGGGGTGGAGGTGGTGTACGTCTCTCCGCTCAAGGCGCTGGTCTCGGATATCCGGCAAAACCTCGAGCAACCGCTGGAGCAGATCGCGGAGGTGGCGCGCGAGCTCGGCTTCGCCCCGGCGGAAATTCGCGTCGGCGCGCGCAGCGGCGACACGCCAGCTTCCGCGCGTGCGGCGTTGCTCAAGCGCCCGCCGCACTTCCTGATCACCACGCCAGAGTCGCTGTACCTGCTGGTCACGGCCGGGAAGAGCCGAGAAATGCTGCGTACGGTGCGCACCGTGATCGTGGATGAGATCCACGCGGTGGCGCGCGACAAGCGCGGCGCGCACCTGGCGCTCACGCTGGAGCGGCTGGAGCACGTCGCCGCCCGGCGCCCGCTGCGCATCGGCCTGTCCGCCACGCAGCGTCCGCTCGAGCGCGGCGCGCGCCTGCTGGTCGGGGCCGGGC